>NZ_QRQS01000029.1:0-2120 GCF_003475605.1 Collinsella sp. AF31-11 | reverse complement strand
CTGCCGCGGTAGCTCGGGCCCCGCATCACGAACACCGACGCTTTGTCGAACAGCCTGTCGAGGGCGCAGAGGAGCGTGTCGTCGCCCGTGAAGAACTCATCCCACCCGCTCGGGGCGATGTTGCTCGTGAGGACCATCGCGTTCGGCCCCTCCTTCTCGTAGCGCCTGTCGACGACATCGAAGAACAGGTCGGTGCACGGCCTGTCGTAGACGCATCTTCCCACCTCGTCAACGATGAGGCACGACGGCTTGACGAGCGAGGAGACGACCCGCGAGGTGTTTCCCCGCTGGACGGCCTTCTGGAACCTGTCCCTGAGCTCGGTCGCCTTTATGTAGTAGGTCTTGAGCCCCCGCATGCAGCACTCGCGCCCGTAGGCCTGCGCGAGGTGCGTCTTCCCTATGCCGCCGGGCCCGACGAAGGCGACGTTGCGGTGCGCGTAGAGGTCGGCCAGCGACGGGAGCTTGCCCAGCGCGGCCGCGTCCCGGCCCTGGATCCTGGAGAAGTCGAAGCCCTCGAAGGTCTTGGGCTCGCGCCTGGGCAGCCTGCTCAGCCTCAGCAGCGTCTCGATGGAGGCGAGCCTCCTCTTCTCCGCAAGGTAGGAGAAGGTGGCGGCCACGGCGGCCATCTCCCCGTCGCCGAGGTCGAGGTCCGAGGCGAGGGTCGCGAGCTCCTCCGCCCCGACGGCGATCCCGAGCCTCGACGCGGCGTCGCTCGCGAGCTCGTAGGGGCTCGCCCCCGCGCCCGCCATCATTCGGCCCTCCCGAAGTCGAACCTCTCGAAACCGGGTTTCGTCCTGGGCGGGGCGATTTGCTCGACCACGGTCCCCACCGGCTGGGTCGGCAGCTCCTCGGGCTGCGCCGGCGATGTCTCCCACTGCCCCTCGCACCAGCTGTCGGCGCCGGTGCCGACAGCGTGGGCGACGAGCTCGCGGGAGAGGTCGTCGCTGTATATGTGCACCACGCGCCCCTCCCGGTTCACCCTGCACTCGCGGCGGACGTACCAGTAGGGCACGCCGTAGCGGTGCCCCTCGAAGCTCACGAAGCCGTCGAAGGAGATCTTCCGGCGCGGGCACAGGTACCGCTCGACCTCGGCCGTGACCTCGAGCGGCCTGGTGTTCGCCGAGCACGCCGCCTCGTGCTCGCGCATCGGGACGCATGCCGCCGCGCGCCGCCAGCGGCCTCCCTGCTCGGCGCACCAGAGGGCGGCCTCCCGGTTGAGGGCGTCAAGGTCGGTAAAGGACCTTCCCGCGAGGAAGTTCCCCTTCACGAAGCGGACGAGCCTCTCCACCTTGCCCTTCGTATAGGGGTGGCGCGGCCTGCACAACCTGGTGCGGAAGCCGACGACGCCCATGAACTCGGCGTAGTCGGCCTGCCAGACGGGCCGGCCGTCGGCATCGCGGCGGACGACCACGCTCTTCATGTTGTCGGTGAGCACGGTCGCGGGCACGCCCAGCGCCGAGAACGCGTGCAGCATCCCGATGAGGAGGTTCTCCTGGCGCGCGTTCGGGAAGAACTCGACGTGGGCGCCCCCGCAATGGTGGCAGACCATGGCGAAGCAGGCGATCCGCGCCCGCTCCCCGCCAGGGCGCTCGACCGCGACGAAGCCCCAGTCCATCTGGTAGGCCTCTCCGGGCGCCGTCCTGAAGCGCTGGCCGCGGCAGCCCTGCGGGGCCGCCTGCCGCCTCTTCGCGGGCACGAGGTCCCGGTGCGCGGCGATGTAGGTCTTCACCGTTGTGAGGCCGCCGGCGTAGCCCTGGCCGAGCAGCCGCTCGAATATCACCTGCGAGTTGGTGACGCCCTTCCGCAGGAGGTCGTCCACCAGGCCGGTGTGGCCGGCGAGCACGCCCGGCGCGGCCCTCCTCCCGCTGTTCCCGTGGGGCAGGGCCCTGAACCCGTGGGCCCTGACCGTCCTCGCGCGGGAGCGGGTGAGCCCCGTCCTCCTGCAGAACTCAGCGAGGTTGCATGCCTGCGGGTCGAACCCGTCGCCCTCCTCCGCGGCCATCTCCCGGAGCGCCGCGTCTATAATCTCCTGTAGGTCATCGTGTCTCTCGTTCACCTCAATGGTCCTCCTAACGCCGGCGTGTTGGCACCACCAGCGTAGTGGCGGCGGGGAGGCACGG
>NZ_QRQS01000028.1:0-2143 GCF_003475605.1 Collinsella sp. AF31-11 | reverse complement strand
CTCGGCAAGTTGCTCTTGCGAGAGGCCCATCGCCTCGCGCCTCGTCTTTGCTCACCGGCACGTCGAGCGTCTCACCGAGGGCGACGAGTATCTCCGCGTCGGGCACCGAGAGCCCGCGTTCCCATTTGGAAACCGTCTGCCTCACCACGTTCAGCTTGAGCGCGAGCTCCTCCTGCGATGGCCCTTTCGATTTCCTGAGGACCTGGATGTTCTCGTTCAGCATGGCGGATCCTTTCTCTCGCCCGGTTCCTACGTTACCGCAATGCTGCCCGCAGATGGCCCGTTGCCGCAAGCAACGGGTCGTAACATCGGCGGGGACCGTTTGAGTTCACAGGTGATGCAAGCTCCTAATAATTTGACGTCCATTCAATCTACCTGCGGTTTGCAACCATAGGGTGCCTGCAGGTTGCGTAAAATGAAGCCTCAAGTTGGTGGTTTCCGCCATGTGGCTACCGTAGTGTGTAAGTCGCCGGCAGGAAAGCACCGAACGCTGGGATGCCGCGCCCGCGCTGTCCCCGTGAGCCAAGATCACGACGCCCGCGTGCCCGCTTCCAGCCAACGAGAGGACCTACTATGAGCTTCCGTACCAACCTTCAGTATCTGCGCGCCGAGCGCCATATGACCCAGGAGCAGCTCGCCATGCTGCTTGGGGTATCCCGCCAGTCCGTCACCAAGTGGGAGGCCGAGAAGTCCTACCCGGAGATGGATAAGCTCATCAAAATGTGCCAGATTTTCGAGTGCTCGCTCGATGACCTGGTGCAGGGTGACGTGTCGCGCCGCGCGGCCGTGAGCCAGAGCGCCGCGGATGGCGTGCAAAACGATGGGAACGCCGTCGTCCGCGTCGAGGCTCCGCACGGGCGGAACTCGTTGTCCGACATCGGATCCGCCTTTGTGCCCGCGATCCCCGTCGGTCCCAACACGGATGTATGCGGCTATGACGAGCACATGGTCGCATTTGCCCGCAAGGTCGCACTCGGTGTGGCGCTCATCATCCTGGGGGTCGCCGCCGCGGTCTTCACCGATGAGGTCCTGCACTCAGACGGAATCGTCCTCATGGCGTTGTTCGCGCTCGTTGCCGCTGGCTTGGGATTCCTTATTCCATCCGGCATGGAGCACGCGGCTTTTGTGGAAGCCCATCCGTATGTTGCGGACTTTTACACCGCAGAGCAAAAGGCGGCAGAGCGTCGTCGTGCTTCGATCGCGATCGTTTCGGGTATCGCGATCATCCTTCTTGGCATCGCCGTATCGGCGCTGTTTGAGGTGGAGGCGAACGTCCAGGTATATGGCGACACGCTGATGATGGTCCTGGTCGCCGTCGGTGTTGGGGTGATTGTCCACTGGGGCATGCTGTGGGGCCGCATGGATGTCGCGGAGTACAACAAGGAGTGGCTCGAGACGGTCGAATTGAGTGCGGAGGAGCTGTCGCAGCTGGATCCCCAGAGCCGCGAGGCGTATCTGCGCGCGTGCAATCCCAAGTATCGCCGTACAGCGGCGCGCAAGAAGAGGGCTTGCGTCGTGATCATGCTCGCCTCCACCATCATCGCGCTCATCTGGCTGTTCGTCGGTGCTGCCATGGATGCGTCCGAGGGGATCGGCGGCCTGTTCTGGCTCCCGTGGGTCGTCGGTAGCTTGGGCTCCGCTATCGCCCTTATCGTTATCGACGATGACGATGAGAATGATGCGGCTGCATGCGGCGATAGGGAGTAGAGGCGTTCGAAGACATCCGTCTGAATGAAGCGGGCGGCCTCGGGTGTGCCGGGGCCGCCCGCATTTTGCTGGGTGGTGCTGTATTGCCGGCGTGGAGCGGGCCTCAAGCTAGTGCTTGCCGTCAATTTGAAGTCTTCGGCTGCGGGCACCTTCGAGTCCGCATCACGAGCGCAACGCTGGCGCCCAAAGCGCTGATTCTTGACGCGCGTGATGCGGACTTCGGCAGATGCTGCCTCTAGTTCAGCAGCCCCCACACGGCAAAGCCGAGTGCTCCGCCGATGGCGGCTGCGGCGAAGAAGGTCAGCAAGTCGTACGCCAGTCGGTGCTTCGTCGGCCACGCGCGGCGGGGGAGTACCCGCGGATCGCGCTCGATGTTCGCCTCGCCGTTCATGAAGGCGAGGATCTCGCGGTATGTCACCAGGTCGTTCTCGCGCTT
>NZ_QRQS01000027.1:221-2669 GCF_003475605.1 Collinsella sp. AF31-11 | reverse complement strand
AGGCCAGGGCGCCGCTGACCGGTGGACGGCACCGAGCCGTCGCAAGACTTGAAGAAGGGGGGAGGCCTCGCGGCCTCCCCCCTTTTTTGAGTTCTATAAGCTAACATTTGCCCTTTCTGTTTTAGGCGTGCTCGGATTGACTTTAGTCGAGGGCATCGTTGTCGCTCGCGGTGAGGTAGAGCCGATCTTTTTGTTTATGTCGCTTTCTGGTGGCGATCAGCCGGCTCCAGGGTTCTGTCGCCACGTATATCCGCACGGATCTTTTGCTCCTTATTTCCAGTAAATCAATTAAGGGGCGTTGTTTCAATCAAATAAACTCCGCCAGCGGGGGCTCTATCTAATTAGTGATAGAGCCCCCGCTGGCGTTTTATAGGTTTGTTAACGTTGTCCTTCAATTTATGATGGGCTAACTAGCGGAGACCGACGAGGGTATAAAGATGATATGTCTACAGTGGACAGCAAGATTCCCGAGGTCATACGGTCTGTCCGAGGTTTATGACCATATGTGCGACTCTGAGCAACTCGGAGCCCAGTTAATTAATTTGTGAACAAAATATGGAGTGCGCGATTCCCGCCCCCGGCGCCCCTCCGGTCTGGCAATATATCTCCTTGCCGCGCGGCCCGGTCGGACCGGATCAGCCGCACAGCGTGCACCTTGAGAACCGGATACTGCGAGGATGGACACATTCAGTGTCGCATCCGGGCAGACATCGAACCATTTGAAATGGTCTAACTTGGATTTGTTTTTCGCAAGGCCGCCGAGAGGCGGCCCCGAGAAATTCCTTTTCCTATACTAAAACCATATGAATCGAACGGAACCGATCAGCGATGGACTGAGAGGACCGGACGGGCTCGAAGCCCAGATATTTTTGGACGGAGAGTTCGATCCTGGCTCAGGATGAACGCTGGCGGCGCGCTTAACACATGCAAGTCGAACGGCACCTGCCCTCGGGCAGAAGCGAGTGGCGAACGGCTGAGTAACACGTGGAGAACCTGCCCCCTCCCCCGGGATAGCCGCCCGAAAGAACGGGTAATACCGGATACCCCGGGGTGCCGCATGGCACCCCGGCTAAAGCCCCGACGGGAGGGGATGGCTCCGCGGCCCATCAGGTAGACGGCGGGGTGACGGCCCACCGTGCCGACAACGGGTAGCCGGGTTGAGAGACCGACCGGCCAGATTGGGACTGAGACACGGCCCAGACTCCTACGGGAGGCAGCAGTGGGGAATCTTGCGCAATGGGGGGAACCCTGACGCAGCGACGCCGCGTGCGGGACGGAGGCCTTCGGGTCGTAAACCGCTTTCAGCAGGGAAGAGAAGAGACTGTACCTGCAGAAGAAGCCCCGGCTAACTACGTGCCAGCAGCCGCGGTAATACGTAGGGGGCGAGCGTTATCCGGATTCATTGGGCGTAAAGCGCGCGTAGGCGGCCCGGCAGGCCGGGGGTCGAAGCGGGGGGCTCAACCCCCCGAAGCCCCCGGAACCTCCGCGGCTTGGGTCCGGTAGGGGAGGGTGGAACACCCGGTGTAGCGGTGGAATGCGCAGATATCGGGTGGAACACCGGTGGCGAAGGCGGCCCTCTGGGCCGAGACCGACGCTGAGGCGCGAAAGCTGGGGGAGCGAACAGGATTAGATACCCTGGTAGTCCCAGCCGTAAACGATGGACGCTAGGTGTGGGGGGCGATCCCCCCGTGCCGCAGCCAACGCATTAAGCGTCCCGCCTGGGGAGTACGGCCGCAAGGCTAAAACTCAAAGGAATTGACGGGGGCCCGCACAAGCAGCGGAGCATGTGGCTTAATTCGAAGCAACGCGAAGAACCTTACCAGGGCTTGACATATGGGTGAAGCGGGGGAGACCCCGTGGCCGAGAGGAGCCCATACAGGTGGTGCATGGCTGTCGTCAGCTCGTGTCGTGAGATGTTGGGTTAAGTCCCGCAACGAGCGCAACCCCCGCCGCGTGTTGCCATCGGGTGATGCCGGGAACCCACGCGGGACCGCCGCCGTCAAGGCGGAGGAGGGCGGGGACGACGTCAAGTCATCATGCCCCTTATGCCCTGGGCTGCACACGTGCTACAATGGCCGGTACAGAGGGATGCCACCCCGCGAGGGGGAGCGGATCCCGGAAAGCCGGCCCCAGTTCGGATTGGGGGCTGCAACCCGCCCCCATGAAGTCGGAGTTGCTAGTAATCGCGGATCAGCATGCCGCGGTGAATGCGTTCCCGGGCCTTGTACACACCGCCCGTCACACCACCCGAGTCGTCTGCACCCGAAGTCGCCGGCCCAACCGCAAGGGGGGAGGCGCCGAAGGTGTGGAGGGTGAGGGGGGTGAAGTCGTAACAAGGTAGCCGTACCGGAAGGTGCGGCTGGATCACCTCCTTTCTAGGGAGACACATTCTTAGAGAGAAAACACTTTAACTCGAATAGAGGGCAGGAGCCCGTCCGGTAGATGTCC
>NZ_QRQS01000027.1:0-211 GCF_003475605.1 Collinsella sp. AF31-11 | reverse complement strand
ACTTTAACTCGAATAGAGGGCAGGAGCCCGTCCGGTAGATGTCCGCCAGGATACGTCCCCGCAGCACCCGGTCCCCGGGGTCGCACCCGCGTACCTTGAGAGCCGCATAGCGATAGGAGAGAGATGGAAGATACTTCTTCCAGACTCGATTCTTTTCTGCGATTAAATCAAGAATGATAGCAATCATTCATCCGATCCAAACAAGAAGAAT
>NZ_QRQS01000026.1:390-3098 GCF_003475605.1 Collinsella sp. AF31-11 | reverse complement strand
GTCCCGCGGGCCGCGAGGTGCGGTTCCGGAAGAGCTCGGGCGATTAGTGCGGCTCGGCTGAGGGCGTCGCCGCCCTTGCACCTGCCGTCTATCGACCAGGTAGTCTACCTGGGCCCTTACCGGAAGGAGAACTAATCCCTGGAACGGCTTCCCGCTTAGATGCCTTCAGCGGTTATCCGCGCCGCACGCGGCTACCCGGCCGTGCCGTTGGTCGACAACCGGTTCACCGGAGGTGCGTCCACCCCGGTCCTCTCGTACTGGGGGCAGCCTCCATCGATTCTCCTGCGCCCACGGAGGATAGGGACCGAACTGTCTCACGACGTTCTGAACCCAGCTCGCGTACCGCTTTAAACGGCGAACAGCCGTACCCTTGGGACCTGCTCCAGCCCCAGGATGCGATGAGCCGACATCGAGGTGCCAAACCTTGCCGTCGATGTGGACTCTTGGGCAAGATCAGCCTGTTATCCCCGGAGTACCTTTTATCCGTTGAGCGACGGCCCACCCACTCGGGGCCGCCGGATCACTAGAGCCTGCTTTCGCACCTGCTCGGCTCGTGGGCCTCGCAGTCAAGCCCGCTTGTACTCTTGCATTCAAAAGGACGGTTGCCGACCGTCCCGAGCGGACCTTCGCGCGCCTCCGTTACCCTTTAGGAGGCGACCGCCCCAGTCAAACTGCCCGCCTGGCACGGTCCCCGAGCCGGGTGACGGCCTCGGGTTAGGACGCCGGTCGCGCGAGGGCAGTATTCCAAGGGCGGCTCCCCGGGGGCTGGCGCCTCCGGATCGATGCCTCCTGCCTATCCTCTACACGCGGGACCAGCGGCCAATGCCAAGCTGCAGTGAAGGTTCACGGGGTCTTTCCGTCCTTCCGCGGGTAAGTCGCATCTTCACGACCAGTGCAATTTCACCGGGTCCATGGTCGAGACAGCGCCCAAGTCGTTGCGCCTTTCGTGCAGGTCGGAACTTACCCGACAAGGAATTTCGCTACCTTAGGACCGTTATAGTTACGGCCGCCGTTTACCGGGGCTTGGCTTCGGGGCTTCGCGCGATGCGCTAACTCCTCCGCGTGACCTTCCGGCACCGGGCAGGCGTCAGACCCTATACGTCGCCTTGCGGCTTCTGCAGAGTCCTGTGTTTTTGGTAAACAGTCGCTTGGGCCTCTCCACTGCGGCCCGCCTCCGCTCCCGGAGCAAGTCCGTTCACGTACGCGCGGGCACCCCTTCTCCCGAAGTTACGGGGCCATTGTGCCGAGTTCCTTGACCATGGTTGACCCGATCGCCTCGGTATGTTCTACCCACCCACCTGTGTCGGTTTGCGGTACGGGCGCGCACGCGCCTGCCTAGGGGTTTTTCTAGGGACCTCGGGCTCACTCGCTTCGCTTAAGTGCTTCGTCCGGAGCCTCGCCCTCGTGCGGACCGGATTTCCCTGGTCCGCGGGCCGCGCTCCATCACGGGGACGTCCAGAACCCCGCCGAGCCACCCCCATCCGTCGCCCCGTCGGTCGTAGCGCCGCGTGCGCGGTGCAGGAATGTCTGCCTGCTGCGCGTCGGCTACGCCTCCCGGCCTCGCCTTAGCCCCCGACTGACCCTGGGAGGATTAGCCTTGCCCAGGAAACCTCGGGTTCACGGCGGACGAGTTACTCTCTCGTCTCTCGCTACTCATGCCAGCATTCTCACTCCCATGCGCTCCACCGCCGGTCGCCCGGCGGCTTCCCCGCCCATGGGAAGCTCCCCTACCGATTCTAATGAATTAAAATCCCGCCGCTTCGGTGTCCAGCTTAGCCCCGTGTATTGTCGGCGCATGTCCACTCGACCAGTGAGCTGTTACGCACTCTTTGAATGCATGGCTGCTTCTAAGCCAACATCCTGGTTGTCTGGGCGGACGCACATCCTTTGCCACTCGGCTGGAACTTGGGGACCTTAGCGGGCGGTCCGGGCTGTTTCCCTCTCGAGCACACAGCTTAGCCCACATGCTCTGACTGCCGCGCTCTGGGCCGCCGGCATTCGGAGTTCGGTTGGATTCGGTAGGCGGCGAAGCCCCCTCGTCCATCCGGTGCTCTACCTCCGGCGGTGAACGCGCGACGCTAGCCCTAAAGCTATTTCGGGGAGAACGAGATATCTCCGGGTTTGATTGGCCTTTCACCCCTATCCGCAGGTCATCGCCGCCGTTTTCAACCGACGTGCGTTCGGCCCTCCACGGGGTCTTACCCCCGCTTCAGCCTGCCCACGGATAGCTCACCCGGCTTCGCGTCCGCGGCGCGGGACTCAAGTCGCCCTGTTAAGGCTCGCTTTCGCTTCGGCTCCCTTCCGGTTAACCTCGCCCCGCGCCAGCGACTCGCTGGCTCATTCTACAAAAGGCACGCCGTCACAACTAAAAGTTGCTCCGACTGCTCGTGGGCGCACGGTTTCAGGTACTGTTTCACTCCCCTCCCGGGGTGCTTTTCACCTTTCCCTCACGGTACTGGTGCGCTATCGGTCACAGGGTAGTACTCAGGCTTGGATGGTGGTCCACCCAGGTTCGGACCGGGTTTCACGTGCCCGGCCCTACTCAGGGACCGCGTCGCGCCGTCCGGTCTGGGTTCGCGTACGGGGCTGTCACCCGCTGCGGCCGGCCCTCCCATGCCGTTCCGCTCCCCAGCCGGACCTGCGCCCGGGGGCGGCAGCCCCCGGATGCGCGGCCCTGCAACCCCGCCGGCGGAACCCCTGCCGGGTAT
>NZ_QRQS01000026.1:0-380 GCF_003475605.1 Collinsella sp. AF31-11 | reverse complement strand
CCCCCGGATGCGCGGCCCTGCAACCCCGCCGGCGGAACCCCTGCCGGGTATGCCCGCTCGACGGTTTGGCCATCGGTCCCCTTTCGCTCGCCGCTACTCGGGGAGTCTCGAGATTGATTTCCTCTCCTCCGGGTACTTAGATGTTTCAGTTCCCCGGGTTGTCCTCCCCGCCCCTATGTGTTCGGGGTGGGGATATCCACACCGCTGTGGATGGGTTCGCCCATTCGGAGACCCCCGGGTCGAAGGATGTGTGCTCCTCGCCGGGGATTATCGCAGCTTGCCGCGTCCTTCATCGGCTCCCTGTGCCAAGGCATCCGCCGTGCGCCCGTGGTATCTTGCGGGACCGCATCGGGCCCGCGGGATATCCACGTGTCGCTAAT
>NZ_QRQS01000025.1:0-4168 GCF_003475605.1 Collinsella sp. AF31-11 | reverse complement strand
TGGTCGAAGTGCATGATCTCGATCTTCTCGGTCTCCTTCATGTGTGTCCTCCCATCACATGTGCGCGATTCTATACATCGCGCTTCTTGCTGATACCAATTATAGCCATACGATTGCTCATTATTTAATACCAATCTAAACTCACGGAGATTTACGGCGAACGGTCGGTTTCCTCGCCCGAGTGGTATTACAACGCCATTAGTTGTCTAATTCGAGCAGCACTGCAACGAACACTCCGCAACTCGCCATCTAAAACTACGTTGCGCCAAACCCGCCCTAGTGTTTCCGGCGCAACCGCGCAGTTCGGTTATTCGGCTTCCATCTCTGCTATCACACGACGATACATATCGATAACCTGAGTTGTCGCCTTAGACGGATCCTGATAGTAGCGGCCGTCACACGTCTCGGCCGAGGCATAGCCCGTATAGCCGTGGCGCATGAGCGCCTCGAGGTCGGCACGCATATCGCGCTCGCCGTCGCCCCAGGCAAGATGCGTCGTGCCGCCGCCGACATCCACAAAGTGGGTGTGGACGATCTTGTCGCCCAAGACCTCAAAGTAGCCGTCGATTGTGTCGCCGGCAACTTCCATGGCGCCAAAGTCGATACAAGCCTTCAGGTTGGGACGATCGACCGCCTCGAGGATGCGCGCGACGTCCTGCGCGGTGTTGACCAGCACGGACTCCGACGGCTGCAGCGCCTCGAGCGCAACGCGAATGCCGCGCGTATCGGCATAGTCGCATACCGAACGCAGCATGGCAACGCTGCGGGCCCAGGCGTCCTCAGCCGGCTCGTCCAGATAGGCCCAACCACTCGTCACCAGAATCTGCGGCGCACCCAGCTCAACGGCAACGTCAATGACATTCTTAAAGTACGAGAGTATGCGCTTTTGGCCCGCCTCACCACGCACCGCGACATTCCACGGCTTGGGGTTGTTCTGCTCGGGGCACACGCACACGATCTTGATGCCGTACCGGGCGGCAAGATCGCGAATCTTATCCACCGAATCGTGCTCGTGGCAATCCACATACAGGTGCATCGAGCCAGTCCACAGCTCGATATTGCGATAACCCGCCTCGCCTGCAGCCTTAAAGAACGTCTCGATGCTGTAGTAACGATGGTTGATGTTCATGAGCGAAAGCTCGGGTACGGCCATAGTCCTCCCCTTTCGTACGGGCTTTTAAAAAACAGGGGGCTGCCGCACATGCGACAAGCCCCCAAAGATCGACGCAACCGTTAGACGCGATGGAAGCGCGATTTAAACATATTAGGCAAGCACGCCAAAGAAGGCACCGATGATGCCGATGACCATGGTGCAGAGAATCAGGACCATCGGGTTGATCTTCTTGGAGAGCAGCCAGTAGTAAATCCAGAAGGCGGCCATGCCGAGCATGCCGGGCATGATGCCGTCCAGGATGTCCTGGAGGGTCTGGGCGGAGTCGCCCTGACCGATGGCGACGGGCAGCGAAGCCCAGAACATGTCCTTGCTCATGGCGCCGACCACCATGACGCCGACGATGCCGACGCAGGCCATGATCTTTTGCATCAGACCGGTCTTCTGAGCCTCGTTGAGGAAGCCAATGCCCAGTTCATAACCCTTGATAGCGCCAAAGATACGAATCAGGAACGCCGGGATGTTATAGATGAGCAGGAAGGCGATGGGGCCAAAGGCGTTGCCGGCCTGGCACAGGCTGATGCCCACGGCAGCGGCAACAACGCGCAGGGTGGACAGGAAGAAGGAGTCACCCAGACCGGAAAGCGGGCCCATGAGGGCGGCCTTGATGTCGTTGACGCTCTCGGGCTCAACCTCGCCGCGAGCGACCTTCTCTTCCATGGCCATCGCGATGCCGCCCACGAAGGGAGCGAGCTGCGGGGTGATGTTGAAGAATGCGCTGTGACGGTGCAGGGCCTCGGCGTAATCGTCGGGACGGCCGGCATAGATCTTCTTGAGCATGTTGGCGACCATCAGGCAGAAGGCAATGTTCATCTGCTTGTAGTAGGTCCAGGAGAACTCCATGCCCAGAGCGCCGGTACTCAGAGAGCTCTTAATGAGGTCGGAGCGAGTAATCTGGTTCTCGGAATTAGAAGTCATCGTCCTCATCCCCTTCCACAGAAAGCTGGGGCTGGGCGCCACCAAGGCCCAGCAGGTCGAACTTGTTGATGCCGATGATGATTGCGATCAGAGCGACACCGAGGACGGGCACGTTGGCATAGGAGCACATCAGGAAGCCCAGGAAGTAGAACGGCACGAGCTGCTTGGTAAGCACCAGACGACCGAGCATGGCGAAGCCCATGGCAGGCAGGATGTTGGCTGCGACGCCAAAGCCATCGAGGACGAACGTCGGGATGAAGTCGAGCAGGCCCTGAACGGCGTCGGCACCCAGATAGAAGGAGACCGAGCACAGGATAAAGGCCAGGACGACAATCACGAGACCGATAATCCAGTGCATAGCGTAGATACCCTTGAGGTTACCCTTGCTGGCAAAGACGTCGGCACGGTCGACCAGAAGGGGCATACCGGCGTTGACGACGTTCTTAATGGCCAGGCACAGAGTGGCGATGGGCATCGCGAGCGCGATAGCGGCCTCGGTGCTCTGACCCAGCTGAATAGCGAAGGCGCAGGCGAGCACACCGCCAATACACTCATCGGGCGGCACGTAAGCGCCGATGGAGATTGAACCCATGAAGAGCAGCTCGAGGCTCGCACCGATGGCGAGGCCGGACTGCAGGTCCCCGAGGACTATGCCGACGAGCGGGCACAGAACGATCGGGCGGAACGCATAGAGCGTACCGAGCTGATAATCGAGCTTACCGAAGGCAGCGATAAGTCCGATGAGGATCGCTTGAACAAGCATTGTTCCTCCCTTTGATCCCTCTTGGATCCGCGCGGCGATTCCCGACTTGTCAGCGCGCCCTTTTCCATGCCGACAATCGCCTAGACAGATCCAGCTTGTACCGGTGTGCTGTTAACACCTAAACCGGTGCAAATGATTTGATACCAATTATATAGTCATGAGAAAACTATTTAATACCAATCGCTCAACGGGCGTGTACTCCCGGTGAACGGTAGATGGGGGTAACGGGTAAAGCGTTTATCCGGTACGCCCACGAATAGGGGCGGCGCCGTGCGCGCCGCCCGTGGTTCCCAATTAGAGGGCGCTTAGGGCATCGACCTTGGGGTCGTCGGCCAGAGCGCGAATCTCGACCTCGACACCGCGGCCGACGAGCTCACGAATGTCCTCTTCCTCGGCAGCAGTCACAAAGATCTGGCGGGAGATCTTACGGGCATCGGGACGCTGCTCGTCCTTGGACTTGGTGTTGCCCAGGTTGATGGAGGTGATCTGCGGGCAGCCGTCGACAAGCTGCTTGGCCTCGGCGATGCTGGCGACGCAGATGATCATCTTGTACTTATCGGTAACACCGGAGTTGATGGCCTCGATGGCGTGCTCCATGTCCTTGATGACGAGCTTGACGTTGGCCGGCTTTCCCATCTTGAGCGTAGTCTTCCAGACGGGATCGTTGGCAACCTTGTCGCCAACGCAGAAGATGCAGTCAGAGCCCAAGCCCTGGACCCAAGAGACGGCCACCTGGCCATGAAGCAGACGATGGTCGACGCGAAGCAGTTGAATCATGATTGACCCCCAAAGGTCTCATGCCGGAAACCCGGCCCCATTAATAGCAGGCGGAGACTAGAACTCTTCCTCGTCATCCGCATCGGTCAGCAGATCGTTGACAAACTTGACGCGCGTGTCGTCAGCCGCGAGGATCTCGCGGATAACCTGATCGGCGGGAGCCTCCTGATCCGAGAACAGTAGCTGGATCAGCAGCGGCAGGTTCATGTTGGCGACAAGGTAGGTGTTGGGACGCGTCTGAACGATCTTGGTGAACTCGTTGTTGACGCTACCGCCAAACAGGTCGGTGCACACAATCACGTCATCGGCAGGGTCGATGGTCGCCAGCAGCTTTGCGGCCTCCTCGGCGACGTCGGTGCGACCGTCGACAAACATCGATAGATCGTGAACGTTATCGCGCGCGCCCGAGAGCAGCTCGGTGCTCTCTTTAATGCCGGTCGCAAAATGCGCGTGGCTGGCGAAGATGTATTGCCTCATTACAGTTTCCCCCAAATGGAATTAGTAGTCGAACTGGTGGTAGTAGCGGCGGTACTTGAGGT
>NZ_QRQS01000024.1:0-5077 GCF_003475605.1 Collinsella sp. AF31-11 | reverse complement strand
GCGCTGCATGAGCATGCCCTTCTGGCGCGAGGACCTCTAAGTCTTTTCGTTTCCGGTGCGGTCTCCCTACAACCGCACCGGTTTTGCCCGTCAAACGGGTAGCATTACGTAAGTAATTAAGGAATTCATTTCTTCGAAAGGAAACGAACCATGGGTGTTAACCTCTCCGGCCGTAGCTTCCTCAAGCTTCTCGACCTCACCACCGAGGAGATCGAGTACCTGCTCAAGCTCTCCAAGAACTTCAAGGACATGAAGCGCGCTGGCGTTCCGCACCGCTATCTCGAGGGCAAGAATATCGTTCTGCTCTTCCAGAAGACCTCCACTCGTACCCGCTGCGCCTTCGAGGTCGGCGGCATGGATCTGGGCATGGGCGTCACCTACCTCGATCCGGGTTCGTCGCAGATGGGCAAGAAGGAGTCCATCGAGGACACTGCCCGCGTTCTCGGCCGCATGTATGACGGTATCGAGTTCCGTGGCTTTGCCCAAGACGACGTCGAGGAGCTCGCTGCTAAGTCCGGCGTGCCCGTGTGGAACGGCCTGACCACTGAGTGGCACCCCACCCAGATGCTCGCCGATATCCTGACCGTCCAGGAGAACTTCAACTACGACATCAAGGGCAAGACCCTCGTCTTCATGGGCGACTGCAAGAACAACGTTGCTCGCTCCCTCATGGTTGTCTGCTCCAAGCTCGGCATGAACTTCGTGGCCTGCGGCCCCGAGGAGTGCATGCCCGCTGACGACGTCATCGAGGCCTGCAAGCCCATCGCCGAGGCCAACGGCTGCACCATCAAGCTGACCACCGACGTCAAGGACGGCGTCACCGGTGCCGACGTCATCTACACCGACGTGTGGGTCTCCATGGGCGAGCCCGACGAGGTCTGGGCCGAGCGCATCGCTCAGCTCACCCCGTATCGTGTCACCTCCGAGGTCATGGCTATGGCCAACCCGGGTGCCATCTTCCTGCACTGCCTGCCCAGCTTCCACGACACCAACACTACGATTGGCGCCGAGAAGTGCGAGCAGTTCGGCATCACCGAGCAGGAGGTCACCGACGAGGTCTTCGAGAGCCCCGCTTCCAAGGTCTTCGACGAGGCCGAGAACCGCATGCACACCATCAAGGCTGTCATGTACGCTACGCTCAAGTAAGAGCATCTAGCATCTCGCTCGGGGTGCATTGCTGCGCACCCCGAGCGCTTTTGTCTGGTAAAAATCTCGCACCGAGCGACATGCACGGCACGGAAGAGCCGCTTTGGGCGAGATCAGTAAATGATTTATGAAGGGGGGATGAGAACTATGACTGAGACCGCTAAGAAAAAGCGCGGTATGCCTTCATCGTTCACCATTCTTCTTGCTCTGCTGGCAATCGTCGCGGTTGTTACCGTTATCGTCTCCGGTACGTCCGGTGGCGAGGTTACCGCTGCCCGCCTGAGCGATTTCTGCACCGCCCCGGTCAAGGGCTTCGCTGACGCTCTGCCCGTCTGCCTCTTCGTTATGATCCTCGGCGGCTTCCTCGGCATGATGACCGAGACCGGCGCCCTGGACAACGGCATTGCCGTTCTGGTGCAGAAGCTTAAGGGCAACGAGATCATGCTCATTCCCGTGCTGATGCTCATCTTCTCCCTCGGTGGTACCACCTATGGTATGTGCGAGGAGACCGTTCCCTTCTACGCCCTGCTCGCCGCTACCATGATGGCTGCTGGCTTCGACCCCATGGTCGGCGCTGCTACCGTCCTGCTCGGCGCTGGCTGCGGCTGCCTGGGCTCCACGGTTAACCCGTTCGCCGTCGGCGCTGCCGTCGACGCTCTGACCGGCGTTGGCATTGAGGTCAACCAGTCCATCATCATCGGCCTCGGTGCCGTCCTGTGGATTGTTACCACTGCCATGTCCATCGTCTTCGTCATGAGCTATGCCAAGAAGGTCAAGGCTGACAAGGGTTCCACCATCCTTTCGATGCAGGAGCTCAAGGACGCCGAAGAGGCTCACGGCAAGGCTGCTTCCGAGGTTAACAAGGAGGTCAAGCTCACCGGTCGTCAGAAGGGTGTTCTGATCGCCTTTGCCTTCACCTTCGTCGTCATGATCGTCGGCTTCATCCCGCTGGCCGACCTCAACGAGGGCGTCGCCAACTTCTTCGATGCTGGCGCTGTCTATGACGCCGACGGTAACGCCATCGTTCAGGGCTGGTCTGCCCTGATCACCGGCCTGCCCATTGGCCAGTGGTACTTCGACGAGGCTTCCACTTGGTTCTTCCTCATGGCTATCCTGATCGGTATCATTGGTGGCCTGTCCGAGAAGCAGATCGTCAACACCTTCATCACCGGCGCTGCCGACATGATGTCCGTTGTCCTCGTCATCGCTCTCGCCCGTGGTATCTCCGTCCTCATGGCTAGCACCGGCCTCGACGTCTACGTCCTCGACGCTGCCGCCAATGCTCTGGCTGGCCTGTCCGGCGTGATCTTCGCTCCCATGAGCTTCCTGGTCTACTTTGGCCTGTCCTTCCTGATCCCCTCGACCTCCGGTATGGCTACTGTCTCCATGCCCATCATGGGACCGCTGGCTGTTAAGCTCGGCTTCTCGCCCGAGGTCATGGTCATGATCTTCTCCGCTGCCATCGGCGTCGTGAACCTGTTCACCCCGACCTCCGGCGCCATCATGGGCGGTCTTGCCCTGGCCAAGATCGAGTGGACGACCTGGCTCAAGTTTGCTCTTAAGCTCATCGTCGCTCTCTCCGTCGTCTGCGCCGTCATCCTGACCATCGCTTGCGTGATGCTCTAAGTACCCCTTGGGTACCCCACGGAAACCATGACGATCCTGTAAAGGATCACCTGGTCATCGTCTGTCCGGTGGGGTAACCCCACCGGTAGACTCCTACCTTTAGCCTCCTCCCGTTCCGTGCGCGGGGGGAGGCGCACTTATGTTGCGCGGTTCTACGAACCGCGCAACCAGTCGACGCTGCGCGCCGTCCAGAACGACAATTTGTCATTCAAAAGGCAAGGCATGACCAAAAGGTCTATGCCTTGCCTTTTTCATGCCAACTTGTTCGTTCTAGGCGGCGCTCGCTGACGTTGCATCTTCCTGCGACGTTTCTATTGTTGGTGCAAGGTGGTGCCGTCCCAAATAGACTACCCGGGTTCCTTACGGTTGCGTGGTGGCGTGTTTGGTTGGTGCCCGTTGTTGGCCTGGCCTTTGGGAAGGGCAGGCTTCGCTATAATCGCGTAGGGACTTAATTGGGAAACGGGACGGGAGCCATACATGCGCCAGGGTTTCGACAATGCGAAGTATATCGAGCTGCAGGCTGCTCATATTAAGGAGCGCATCTCGCAGTTTGGCGGCAAGCTGTATTTGGAGTTTGGCGGCAAGCTGTTCGATGACTATCATGCCAGCCGCGTGCTGCCGGGCTTTGAGCCGGACAGCAAGTTTCGCATGCTCAAGAGCATCGCCGATGACGTCGAGGTCATCATTGCAATCAATGCGAACCATATCGAGAAGAACAAGGCCCGTGGCGACTTGGGTATTACCTATGATGAAGACGTCCTGCGCCTGGTCGATCTGTTCCGAGGGAATGGATTTGCCGTTGCCGCCGTGGTAATCACGCAGTATGCCGGCCAGCCCGCTGCCGATGTCTTCCGCAATCGTCTGAACGCGCTCGGTATTCCCGCCAAGCTGCATTATCCCATCGAGGGCTATCCGCACGATGTCGATCTGATTGTTTCTGACGAAGGCTACGGCAAGAACGAGTTTGTCGAGACCACGCGTCCGCTCGTTGTCGTGACGGCACCCGGCCCTGGCTCGGGCAAGCTTGCCACCTGCCTGTCGCAGCTGTATCACGAGCATAAGCACGGTACCGCCGCTGGCTATGCCAAGTTCGAGACCTTCCCGGTCTGGAATCTTCCTCTGACGCATCCGGTCAATATCGCCTACGAGGCCGCCACGGCAGACCTTGACGATGCCAACATCATCGATTCGTTCCATCTTGAGGCTTACAACAAGACCACGGTCAATTACAACCGTGATGTTGAGGCATTCCCGGTTGTTCGCGCCCTTATGGAAAAGATTCTGGGCGAGAGCCCCTATCAGAGCCCTACGGACATGGGCGTCAACATGGTTGGCTTTGCCATTACCGACGACGATGCCTGCCGTGATGCCTCCAAGATGGAGATCGTGCGCCGCTATTTTGCCGCGGTTGAAAGCGTGCGCCGTACCGGCGTGGGCGACGAACAGGTCGATCGTCTCAAACTCATCATGAAAAAGGCCGGCATCGATAAGAACTATTCGCCGGCGCGCTCGGCTGCCCTCACCAGAGAGCAACTGACGGGCGGTCCCGTGGGCGCCATGGTCATGCCGGACGGTTCTGTTGTGACCGGTAAGACCTCAACGCGCCTGGGTGCCGCGAGCTCGCTGATCATGAACGCCCTCAAGCATGTCTCGGGCGTGGACCTAGAGCTCGAAGTCATCAGCGACGAGGCGATCGAGCCCATCAGCAAGCTCAAGACGCATTTCCTGGGTAGCAAAAACCCTCGCCTCCATACCGACGAGACGCTTATGGCGCTGTCGATCACCTCGGCTACGAGCGAGACTGCCGCCCGTGTCCTTTCGGGCCTGGAGCAGCTCCGCGGCTGCGACGCCTTCTTTAGCGTTATCATCTCGCCGACTGATGAGACGGTGCTGCGCAAGCTGGGCATCAACGTGTGCTGCGAGCCTAAATTCGAGCGTCGTGGATTCTTTCACCGCTAAAACGAGACGATTGGTCTGATTAGGCCGCATGGGGTATATGCCCTATGCGGCTTAATTTATCAACATTGCCTTTATTTGGGTTAAAAATAGCCCGTTTACCTGCCTAAAAGTGATTTGAGCGGTATACAATAACGCTGATGTAACATCCTTTGCGGGATACGCCGGTCGCGCACGGCGCGTTAAATGCTCGTGCTCGGTTTGAGGAGGCTGCTATGGCGGGCAAGGGTCGTGCGAGTGTCAACGATATGAAGCGTGTCGAGGTGCTGGTGTTGATGGAGATCGACCGGCAAACCGAAGACAATGGCGGGCCGTTGTTAGCGCCGGGCGATTTTAGCCGCTAATAGTC
>NZ_QRQS01000023.1:1593-6886 GCF_003475605.1 Collinsella sp. AF31-11 | reverse complement strand
AGCCTCCCATTTCTCATGTCCAAGAAATGGGAGGCAGTTCAGGTTGGGGAAACGGGCCTCTTTTGTCTCCGGGTTTGTGGATTGGCGAAGGTAGTATGATCTGGCGGCTATTTTGAGTTCTTGATGCGGCGTGTAGCCGTGGCGGTTATTCCGAGGCCTGCGGCGGCGACTGCTGCGAGTGCGATTGCGCTCGGCGCTGCGTCGCCCGTGTTCGCGAGCTTGTCGGCGGTCGTATCTGCTTGTTTGCCGCTGCTTGTGCTCGCTTGCTTGATGGAGCTTGGTAGGGCGTCTTTACCGGTTGCAGGTGAGGCAACGGGCGGTGTCGCCTTGGCGGGTTGCGTTGAGCCGGAGGGAGGCGCTGTCTCGGTCGGTTTCGTTATCTCGGGCGAGGCGGCCTTGTCCGCCGCGGCCTTTGCCTCTTCGTATGCTTTGCAGGCATCGTCATAGGCTATTTGCGCTCTTTTCAAATCGTCGAGGAGCGCATTCCGCTTGGCTGTTTCTCCGTCGAGATGGGTTTTATTAAACTCCACTTCGCTTTCAAAGAAATAAATCAGGCTTTTATGACTTTCGAGGCGCATTCGGCAGTGCTCAAGCTTATCTTCACAGAAATTTTCTTGCATTATTGCCTCTGTGATCGCCTCTTGCAACTGCCGAATAGTTTCGGCAGGAGTCGTGTAGTCGATTTTATTTAATTCTGCCTCAAGGGCTCTTGTCCGGTTGTGGGCCTTATCACATTCGGCTTGAGCTGCATCGACGTTCGCTTGCATGGTAGGAAGGGATTCCTTATATATGGCGGCTTGCGCCAAATTAGTGTCGTAGTTCTCTTGAAAAATGGCAATTTTAGTATCGATTTCCGCAAGTTTCTCGAGACTTGCGGCGTCTTTTGCGGCCTCGAGGTTTTTGAGCGCTTCCTGCATGGCTGCATACGCTTTGTCTTTTGCGGCGGCCGCATCTTCCGTCTGCAGGGCGCCCGAATTGCCGTTGGCGGCGCTCGTCTGCGAAACGGCCGCACCGGTGGGGGCGCTGGTTTCTGCCGCGATCGCCGTTACGGGGGCGATTCCCGCGACAAGTGCCGCGGAAAGGGCGATGCCCACAGTTGCTCGTCTTGCTCTTCTTGCGAGAATGTCGTTCATCTCGGCACCTCATTTCAAGGGTCGGCGGCTCAACTTGGTAGCACTAATGTAAGTATACCAAGTGATCGACCCGTAACTTGCCGGGCATGCGCGCCTCTCCGCTTCTCTGGAAACCGAATCCCATTAGAAATGACGAGCTGCTTACGCAATTTTTGGGCTCACCGTACTATCATGATTCGAATTGAGTGTGAATGATGATAGGGAGCGCCTTTTTATGATTGAGCTGCTCAGGCGTTTTGGTGGTAAGTTTCGCCGATATATGGTGATTGGCCCTGCGTGCAAGCTGATCGAAGTGATCTTTGACCTGCTTACGCCGCTGGTGATTGCCCAGATGATCGATAAGGGTATTGGCGCACACGATGTCAACGCCGTTATCCACTACGGCATGGTACTTGGCGCCATGGCTGTGATCGGCATCTCGTTTACGCTCGTCTGCCAAAAGATGGCGGCGCTGACCTCGCAGGGCATGGGCACCGACATTCGCGGCGCGCTCTACGAGCACATCAACAAACTGAGCTATGCCGAACTCGACCGCTTTGGCACGCCGTCGCTTATCACCCGCATCACCAACGACGTCAACCAGGTGCAGCTTGCCGTGGCGTTGGGCGTGCGCATGCTCATCCGCTGGCCCTTCTTGGCGGTGGGCTCCATGTGCGCGGCCCTTGTCATCGACCTTAAGCTCGGCATGATCTTTTTGATTTGCACGCCCGCCATCGGCCTGGTGTTTTGGTTTGTCATGGCGCGCTGCATTCCGTACTACAAGCAGCTGCAGGCAAAGCTCGACCGCATCGCGCTCATTTGCCGCGAGGGGCTTTCGGGCGCTCGCGTGGTTCGCGCCTTCGTGCGCGAGGACCACGAGCGCGAGCGCTTTGCCCAGGCCGCCGATGACCAGGCCAATACTGCCATCGCGGTGGGTAAGCTCTCGTCGATTCTCAACCCCGTCACGTTTCTTGTGATGAACCTGGGCGTGTGCGCCATCCTGTGGGTGGGCGGCATCCAGGTCAACGTGGGCGAGCTAACGCAGGGTCAGGTCATGGCGTTTGTGAACTACATGACGCAGACCCTGACCTCCATCGTGTATGTCGCCAACCTGGTCGTGGTCTTTACCAAGGCGAGCGCCAGCGCGTCGCGTATCAACGAGGTGCTCAATTGCGAGCCGAGCATCACCGACGGGGGCAACCAGCCGGTCGCGCTGCTCAAGCCGGGCAATGTCGCTCCAGTTCCTGCGCTGAGCTTGAGCCATGCGAGCTTCTCTTTTGGCGCGGGCGCTGCCAACGCCGTCAACGATGTGACCCTGGAGCTCCCGCTGGGCAAGACGCTCGGCATTATTGGCGGTACGGGCAGTGGTAAGTCCACGCTCGTCTCGCTCATCCCGCGCCTGTACGATGCGGGCACCGGCAGCGTGAGCGTGATGGGCGCCGACGTGCGCACCTGGCCGCTCGATCAGCTGCGCCACGTGGTCGCGACCGTTCCGCAGCGAGCGTCGCTGGTGAGCGGCACCATTCGCAGCAACCTAACCTGGCGCGACGAGGCGGCAACCGACGAGGAGCTCTGGGCGGCGCTCGACATGGCGCAGGCCAGCGAATTTGTGCGCAACAAGCCGCAGGGGCTCGATGCCCCGGTCGAGGCGGGCGGCAAGAACTTTAGCGGTGGCCAGCGCCAGCGCCTGACCATCGCACGTGCCCTGGTGGGCTCTCCACAGGTCCTAATCATGGATGACTCCGCCTCGGCGCTCGACTTTAAGACCGACGCGGCGCTTCGCCATGCCATCCGCGAGCGCAGCGTGCGCGGTGCCGCCGCGGGCGGGCTCCCACTGACCACGGTGATCGTGAGCCAGCGCGTCTCGACCGTGCGCGATGCCGACATGATCTGCGTGCTCGACCACGGTTCGGTCGCGGGCCTGGGCGCGCACGATGAGCTGTACGCGACCTGCCGGCTCTATCGCGAGATTTGCCAGTCGCAGCTTCGTCGTGAGGAGCTCGAGGGTCAGCGGGGGAGCGCGACGTCCACGTCCACCCCAGGCGCCGCGTGCGCCCTGGCATCCACTTGCGCAAAGGAGGGCTGCTAAATGAATCCGTACACTTCTTCCGGCTCGGTCGCCACGATGACCGCCAACGTGTCTGGCAACGATAACCTCAACGACCTGGGGGACGGCCCGCGCCAGCCCGGCGACCCCGAGCGCTATCCCGTGGGCGCGGTGACCCGCCGCCTGCTGGGCTATGTTCGCCCGCACCGCATTTCGTTTGCGGCGTCGTTTGTGAGCGCTGCCATCTCGGTGATCTTGCAGCTCTACACACCTATTCTCATCGGCGAGGGCATCGACCTGATCGTCGCCGCCGGGCAGGTGGACTTCGATGCGCTGCTGCCGCTTGTCACCAAGCTCGCGATTGTCGTCGTAGGTGCTGCGGCTTTCCAGTGGCTGCAGGGCTATTGCGTTAACCGCTTGTCCTACGAGACGGTGCGCGACATGCGCGTGGAGGCGAGCGACAAGCTCAGCCGCATGCCGCTCAGCTTTATCGACAGCCATGCCCACGGCGACCTCATGAGCCGCGTGGTCAACGACGTCGATCAGGTGGGCGACGGTCTGCTGCAGGGCTTCACGCAGCTCTTTACCGGCGTTATTACCATCGTGGGCACGCTCGCGTTTATGCTCTCCATCAAGCTGACCATGACGCTTGTGGTGGTGCTCGTCACGCCGCTTTCCATCTTTGCGGCCGGTGCCATCGCCAAACTTTCCAATAAGAGCTTTACGGCACAGCAGCGCATCCAAGGCCAGCTCGGTGGCCATATCGAGGAGTATGTGGGCGAGCAGAAGCTGGTGGATGCGTTTGCCTATGGCCCGAACGCTCAACAGCGCTTTGATGCCCTTAACGCCGAGCTCTATACGGCAGGTGAGCGCGCGCAGTTTATGGGCTCGCTCTCCAACCCCGGCACGCGCTTTATCAATAACATCATCTATGCCGTGGTCGCTGTGATCGGCTGCGCGGGCGTGATCACGGGCGTGCCTGCGGCGCTCACGGTGGGCGGCGTGCAGATCTTCCTGTCCTACGCCAACCAGTACACTAAGCCGTTCAACGAGGTCACGAACGTCATCACGCAGATCCAGACTGCGTACGCCTCGGCGCGCCGCATGTTTGCACTGCTCGATGCGCGCGAGCAGGAGCCCGATGCGCTAGATGCCGTGGAACTTGCCGCCCCGCAGGGTGAGGTGACCTTTGAACATGTGGACTTTAGCTATGTGCCCGACCGCAAGCTGCTGCAGGATGTCTGCATCGAGGCTAAACCCGGCATGCGCTTTGCCCTGGTCGGTCCTACGGGCTGTGGCAAGACAACGCTCATCAATTTGCTGCTGCGGTTCTACGATATCGACGCCGGTCGCATTGCGGTCGATGGCCGTTCCTCGCGTGACTACACGCGCGCAAGCCTGCGCCGCGCCTTTGGCATGGTGCTGCAGGACACATGGCTGTTCGAGGGCACGGTGGCGGACAACATCGCTTACGGTTGCCCAGGAGCCGCGCGCGAGCAGGTTATCGAGGCCGCCAAGCGCGCGCACGCGCACAAGTTTATCGTGCAGCTGCCAGGCGGCTACGATACGGTAATCGGCGAGGACGGCGGCACGTTTAGCCAGGGTCAAAAACAGCTGCTGTGCATCGCGCGCGTCATGCTCACCGATCCGGCGATTCTGCTGCTGGACGAGGCGACGTCGAGCATCGATACGCGTACCGAGCTGCAGGTGCAGGCGGCATTCGACGAGCTCATGGCCGGTCGTACGAGCTTTGTCGTGGCGCACCGCCTGAGCACCATCCGCAACGCCGACTGCATTCTGGTGATGCGCGACGGCGAGATTATCGAGCGCGGCACGCACGACGAGCTGCTCGCGGCAGGCGGCTTCTACGCCGAGCTCTACCGCAGCCAGTTCGCCCAGTGAGCAAGCCCGTGGGGCAAATTAATCAGGTTTGTTTGTCCCATAGAGCGATCTTGTTATATAGCGTTCTACCAGCGCGTGAAACATTTTGACGATACTCCGTGACGCAATTTGACGGCGTTTTGTGAAACAGTTTTTCGGCCATTCGTGAAACGTTCTGTGGCGGTTTCAATCCGAAGTACATACTGTTCGAAATCTGTCCAAAGATGTCGTCTGCGTCGCCAATCGACAGACG
>NZ_QRQS01000023.1:0-1583 GCF_003475605.1 Collinsella sp. AF31-11 | reverse complement strand
GTCCAAAGATGTCGTCTGCGTCGCCAATCGACAGACGGTTGTTAGCGCCGGGCGATTTTAGCCGCTAATAGTCAACCGATTTTGACCAATCCCGGTCACCGAATAATGGCCACCGTGCCTCCCCGCCGCCACTACGCTGGTGGCGCCAACACGCCGCCCTCGACAGGCTGCTCGACAAGGCGTCGGTGTTCGTGATGCGGGGCCCGAGCTACCGCGGCAGGGGGCTCGACACGTACTCGGTGGAGGCCGTCCCCCAGGCGGTGAAGGTGAGGGGGATCCAGCCCGAGGGGATGTAGGAATGCGATAGGAAAGTCATAGATGCGGGCGTGTTGGCCAAAATGGGTCGGCCGGGATTGGTCAATCTCGGCCGACTATATTTGGCTAAATTTTTCCGACACTAACACGGTGGTTTACATCTGTCACGTTAGTACTAAGATATTCATCTAATAAATTGCATTAGTGGCTTTAGTTTTGGGGGAAACGAGGCAACGTGACTATGACGTGCTCTTTGGTGGTTAACAGCAAGAGCGGTAATACCAGGATGGTTTCGGGCGCGATCAAGCGCGCTCTGCAGGCTGCGGGTGTTGAGTTTGTCCATGCCGCGGCGTTGAGCGACGATGCGGATGCAGATCAGGTTGCGCTCGAGGCGCAGGGCGCCTGCACGGCCGACACAGTGCTCGTCGGTTTTTGGTGCGACAAGGGCGCGTGCACGCCTTCGGTCGCGGCGTTGCTCTCCGCCTTGCACGGCAAGCGCGTCTTTCTGTTTGGCACCTGCGGCTTTGGGGCCGACCAGAGCTATTACCAGCAGATTATTGATCGCGTAACTTCCAATTTGGCTGGGGATGCCGAGCTTGCGGGCTGGGCGATGTGCCAGGGCAAGATGGGCCCCGCGGTCAAGCAGCGCTACGAGGCCATGCTCGAGCAAGATCCCGAAAACGTCCGATTTAAGATGCTGCTCGACAACTGGGTTGCCGCGAAGGACCATCCCACCAAGGAAGACCTGGATAACATGGCTGCAGCCGCAAAAAAGGCCGTTTTGGGCGAATAACTTCGCCGCTTGCGGTGCCGCGCGTTCAATCGTACAAACGTGAAAGCCTCGAGATTCTCGAGGCTTTTTTCTTAACACGGGGTTGTGGAAGCTGTGTCCCGGAATTTGTCTTTGGAATGGGATGCAGTTTCCGGTTGAGGGGCTCTGCGGAAAATGCATCCCAGTATTCGGCTGAGAAACGGGATGTGCTTTCCGGTTGAGGGTCTTGGCGGAAAGTGCGACCCGGAATTTGTGATCGGAGTGGGATGTGGTTTCCCAACGGGGCCACAAGCGGAAGCCGCATCCCACTCCGGACGTGAATTCTGGGACACGGTTTTCAGAGGGTTATGGGCTGCGAACTACATGGGGCTGTCATAAAACTCCAGTAAAAGGGGTCGGAAATAAAGGACACTTCCAGCAATTTGTTTTAATGTGGGGGGGGGGTACCATTATTTTAGTTTCGCAAAAAATAATCCCTCTATGGGGAAGTTGCGTAGGGGGTTAGTCACAGATATGGTGGCGCGCGCAGACGTGGTGTAAGAGCGTCCCGAGGTCC
>NZ_QRQS01000022.1:0-7070 GCF_003475605.1 Collinsella sp. AF31-11 | reverse complement strand
GCCAGGGCGCCGCTGACCGGTGGACGGCACCGAGCCGTCAGCGAGATTGAAGAAGGGGGAGGCCTCGCGGCCTCCCCCTTTTTTGCGCTAACGGGTTTTTGTCTCACATAGTAGCTGTGTTTTATAACCCTCGTTTGTCGCATCTTCTGTGAACGGGCTACAATAGCTTAGTCTGTGCGATATGGAGGTGAACATGGCTGAAGCTGGTATCGGTGTTGATATCGTCGAGATTTCCCGCATGAAATCAATTCTTGAAAAGACGCCGTCGTTTGCTTGGCGTGTGTTTACCGAAGAAGAGCGTGCGTATTGCGATGCATCATCGCGTCCCGCTGCTCACTATGCGAGCCGCTTTGCTTCGCGCGAGGCGGTGCTTAAAGCTCTTGGCACGGGTTTTAGTCAAGGCGTGGGTCGCCAGGATGTTTCGGTAACGCGTGATAAACTCGGCAAACCGAAGGCGCTGCTTTCGGGCCGTGCACTCGAGATCGCTCAAGAGCTGGGTGTTGTTGAGGTCGCTCTTTCCATTACGCTTACAGGAGACTTAGCCGTTGCGAATGCCATCGCTATTACCGAAGATGCTCGGCCTAAGCCAAAAGAGGAAAAGGTGAGCACCAAGAAACGCGTTGCGCAGACATTTAAAGAGGCTTGCTCTGTTTTAGATGAGCTTGAGCAGCTGCAGAATTCAGCATTGACGGAGCACCTGGGCGATGCTTCGCAAGATACGCTAGGAGCATAGATGAAACCGGTTTTGAGTACCGAAGAAGTCGTTCGTCTCGAGGATATCATCGAACGCGAAGGGACTTCGAAGGCCGAGCTTATGGAGCTAGCGGGTGAGTTTGCCGCCAACGAGGTCATGAAGCTCAATCCCGATCGGGTTCTCGTTCTGGTCGGTTTTGGTAATAATGGAGGCGACGGTTGGGTTGCCGCCGACATCCTGAACCATAAGGGTGTGGACGTAGATATCGTTTCTCCGGTTGAGCCGGATGAGATTCCTGCTGCTCTGGCACGTCATGTTGCTCGTCGTACTGCCGGCCGCGATGTGCACGTTTGCGTTGGCCCCTCGCGTGACGAACTCGAGGTTTTGATCGATAAGGCCGATGTTGTTGTCGATGCCATTTTTGGTACCGGTTTTCACGGGAATCTGCGTGCGCCGTTCTCCATTTGGATTCCTACGGTCAATGAATGCGCCGATTGTGTCGTATCCATTGATGTCCCCTCGGGCTTGAATGCCGAGACGGGCGTTGTTGATGACGACTGCATTCGTGCCGAGCGTACGGTGACGATGATTGCGCCCAAGATTGGTCTGTATAGCGCTGATGGCCCTGAGTATGCTGGAGATTTGATCTGCGGCAATCTTTACGACCGTCTTGACGAGGTCATCGATGATGTCGACCACGCCGCCGAGATTGTCGAGCCCGGTGATTTAGTTGATTTCTTTGCTCCACTGCCTACGAATATCGATAAGTATTCCCGTGGCTCTGTGCTTATTGTCGCCGGATCTGCGCAATATCCTGGTGCTGCCATTATGGCGGCTAAGTCTGCAGCTCGCGCGGGTGCTGGTTACGTGGCAGTCGCGGCTCCTGACGCCTGCGCCAATCTTATTCGCATGGCACTTCCTTCGATTCCCGTCTTTGCTATTCCGTCTGATTCCCGCGGCTCCTTTGGCGCCGCTGCGCGCATGACGGTGTGCGAGATCGCAAAGAAGTACAGCTGCGTGCTGTGCGGTCCCGGTATGACGACGTCTGCCGGCGCTATGCAGGTGGTTTCGGGCTTGCTTGAGCTTGATGTGCCGCTTATTTTGGACGCCGATGCACTCAACTGCCTTGCTAAGATTGCCATTGACGGTATTGATAGTAACCCCGAGATGTATCGTCGCGAGCAGCCGTTGGTTATGACACCGCACTATCGTGAGCTTTCACGTCTGGTTGCCGGTGACGAGGTGAACGACCTTGGTACCGCGATTGCGGCCGCGCAGAAGGTTGTCTGGGCTGCAGGCTCCGACAATCTGGTGGTCATTGCCAAGGGGCCGACGACGGCTATCTGTGGCGTTGAGCGCGTGCTGCTGCCGCTCTCGGGTCCGGCTTCTCTGGCAACTGCCGGTTCGGGTGATGTTCTCGCGGGTATTTTGGCCGGCACGCTTGCCACCATGCGCGACGAGATGGATCGTTGGGAGTTGCTGTATTCGTACGCCGTCGCACTTCACAGCTACGCCGGTTTTGCCGCGGCGACGGAGTATGGTGAGAAGAGCGTTATCGCGACCGATCTTATCGACTTGATCGGTCCTGCCATGGAGCTGGCGGCAAAGGATGCGCTCGAAGATCTGGGAATCATGGACGAAGGGTCGGATGACTAATCATGAATAAAGCCGATTTGACGCGTTGGTCCTGGGTCGAGATCGACCGCGGGGCGCTCCGTCGCAACACGAGGGCCTATAAGAACTTGTTGAATCCACGTCAGCGCCTGTGCTGCGTGGTCAAGGCCGATGCTTATGGTCATGGAGCTGTTGAGTGCGCCAAGATCATGTATTCGGCCGGTGCCGACATGTTTGCCGTGGCGACGGTTAACGAGGGCGTTGAGCTCCGACAGGGCGGGATTACGAAACCCATCCTCATCCTAAGCGAGCCGCCTATCGAGGCCATTCCGACGTTGCTCGAGTTTGATATCATGCCCTCGGTCTATACGTCTGACTTTGCTCTTGCGTATGGCGAATGTGCCGTCGCGGCGGGCAAGGTGGGCAAGTATCATCTCGCCATCGAGACGGGTATGAATCGTATCGGCGTACACTACACACAGGTGCTCGACTTTGTCCGCGGTATAAATTTCCATCGCGGTATTCAGTGCGACGGCGTATTTACGCACTTCGCCACGGCCGATGAACCTTCGGGCTGGGACTACAAGCTGCAGTGTCAGCGCTTTACCGAGGCCGTTCAGGCCATTAAGGATGCGGGTTTTGAGTGCGGTATCGTGCACTGCGCCAACACGCCGTCCTCGATGCTCGACCCCTCGATGCATTTTGATATGATCCGCGCCGGCGTTGGCTTGTATGGCATGCAGCCGTGCGAGCTGAGTGGCCGCGTGATGCAGCTTGATCCCGTTATGAGCGTCCATGCGCGTGTGACGCGCGTGGCACACCCTGCGATGGGTGAGGGCGTGGGCTACGGTTTTACCTACCGCGTACCGCGTACGCGCGTTCAGATCTGCACGCTGCCGATCGGTTATGCCGATGGCCTATCGCGTACGCTTTCCAATCGTATGGATGTGCTGTATCGCGGCGAGCGTGTGCATCAGGTTGGCAATATCTGCATGGACCAGTTTATGGTCGCCATTCAGTCCAACCCGGCGCATGAGATTCCCGAGGCCGAGTATGGTGACGAGATGATCATTGTCGGCCGCGATGGCGATGCCGAGATCACTATGGACGAGATGGCCCGACTGCGCGGAACGATTAACTACGAGGTCGCCTGCGGCTTTGGCATGCGTCTCGACAAGGTCTACGTGTAGGAGCCGCTATGGGCGTCATGCACATCCCCGGCCATACCCATCAGGCACCACGTGAGGTCGCACTCGAGGAAATTGAGGCCGTTCTGGGCGATTGTCACCTCTGCCAGCTCTACCAGTCGCGTCACAATATCGTGTTTGGCGTGGGAAACCCCCGCGCTCGCGTGATGTTTATTGGCGAGGCGCCGGGCCGCAATGAGGATTTGCAGGGCGAGCCCTTTGTGGGGGCGGCAGGCGAGGACCTCAACGGCATTTTGTCGCTGGCGGGGCTCAAACGCGAAGACGTCTACATTGCCAACGTGCTTAAGTGCCGCCCGCCGGGAAACCGCAATCCGCGCCCCGAGGAAGTGCTGGCTTGCTCACCGTTTTTGCGCGAGCAGATTCGAAGCATCTGGCCCGATATTATCGTGACGCTCGGCAACCCCGCAACGCACTTTGTGCTCAAGACCGAGATCGGCATTACCAAGCTGCGCGGCAGGTTCCATCAGATGGGGCACTTTGTGGTGATGCCCACGTTCCATCCGGCAGCAGCGCTACGCAATCCGGCGTGGCAGGAGCTGCTGGAGGAAGACTTTAAGATGCTGGGCGACTATCTGGAGCGACATCCCGCACCAGAGGACGCCTCGGAATAATAAGGAGCATATATGTCCCTGGAGCGCCTGGGGGTAGGTACTTACAAAACGACTTGCGCTGCCGATACGGAGTACTTTGGCGAGCTAATTGCACCGTGCCTTGAGGATGGCGATGTGCTCATCCTGACCGGTGGCCTGGGAGTGGGCAAAACTCACTTTACCAAGGGCGTCTCGCGCGGGCTGGGCGATGGACATATGGTTACGAGCCCTACGTTCGCGCTCATGGCCGTTCACGATCAAGGTCGTATTCCGCTGTTTCACTTTGATCTATACCGCTTGGAGCATGCCTACGAGCTCGAGGATACGGGCATTTTTGACGTGCTGGGCTATGAGGGTGCTTGCCTGCTGGAATGGGGCGAACAATTCCAGGACGAGCTGACGGATGAGTATCTTTCGGTGACGCTCAAGCGTGATGAGAGCGACAGCGACGTGCGAACGATCACGCTCGAGGCTCACGGCGAGCGCGCGACGGAGCTTTCCGATTTGATTGATAGGGCTGTACAAGATGAGCTTGCATAGGGACAACGCGCCGGTGGTGGCGCTCGATACTTCGACTGACATGCTTGCCTGCGCGGTAAGCTGGATTGATGCGCAGACGGGCGAGGCGAAGCTGGTGAGTGGCGACCATATGTGCCGTCGCCATGCCAATGTGGAGCTCGTGAATACTGTTGATGGCGTACTGAAGCAGGCCGGCCTGGATCGCAGCGATGTTGGTTGCTACGTGGTCGGTCGCGGCCCGGGTTCGTTTACGGGCGTGCGTATCGGCATCTCCACCGCAAAAGGTCTGGCGCGCGGTGCCAACGTGCCGCTGCTGGGCGTGTCGACGCTTGACGCTTGCGCCTGGACGGCATGGAAGGCCGGCGTGCGCGGCAAACTCGGTGTGCTTGCCGATGCCATGCGCGGCGAGGTGTATCCGGCGCTGTATGTGCTGGGGGACGAGGGCCCTGAGCGCCTGTTTGAGCGTGAGCGCGTGGCCAAGGCGGCCGCGGCGCTTGACGGGTGGCGCCAAGCCGCAGATTGGGGCCAGGTAAAGCTGACCGGCGATGGCTTGGTGCGTTATGGCAAGCTGCTGAGTGAGGGCGAGACGGCTCGCTGCGTGGAGCGCGACCTTTGGTGGCCTTCGGGCGAGGGCTTGCTGCTGGCGCATGCCACGGGCGACGGTGATCCGGCTCGCGTCTTGCCGATCTATACGCGCCTTTCGGATGCCGAGGAAAACGAGCGCAGGCGTCTTGGCCTTGCCGAGAGTGCGCAGAGCGAAATTACGGGTGTTGCCGATGAGCTCGCCGGTCGTCATCTGCAGTTCCGTCCCATGGGCGCGGCGGATGCCGAGGGCGCGAGCACACTGGAGGCTGCCTGCTTTGAAGGTGCCGGACACGAGGCGTGGACGCCGGGCATGTTCCTGTCCGAACTGGGCGAGGACGTTGCTGCGCCGCGTAGTTGGTGGGTGGCACACGACGACGGCAAGCTGCTGGGCCTTGCCGGCGGTATGGTCGTGGACGGTGATGTGCAGATTCTGGATGTCGCCGTCGACCCGGCACATCGCCGTGAGGGCATTGCCCGCAAGCTGCTGTCGCACGTGAGCTATGACGCGCAGATGCTCGGCTGCACCACGGCTTCGCTTGAGGTTGAGGACGGCAACGAGGGCGCAATTGCACTCTATGCCGCTCTGGGCTTTACCGAGGCGGGCCGTCGCCGTGGCTATTACGACGCCGGCAAGGATGCCATCGTCATGACGGCGCCATTGCCCTTGGTGCTTCCGGTCGACAATGCTTCGCCCGAGCCGACGGCGGCAGAGCAGCGCGTATGGCCGCTGCCTGCGCCTGGGCGCTCCGAGGGGGAGCGTGCCGAAATTGAGCGCCGCCGCCTGGTGCTTGCCATCGAGAGTTCCTGCGACGAGACGGCCGTGGCGATTATCGATGCAGATGGCAATATGCTGGCCAACCAGGTGTCGACGCAGATTGATTTTCATGCCCGCTTTGGCGGCGTGGTGCCCGAGATCGCCTCGCGCAAGCACGTTGAGGTGATTGTGAGTGTCGTAGATGCGGCGCTTGAAGATGCCGCGGCATCGCTTGGCCTTGAGGGCGGAGCGATTGCGCCAAGTGAGCTTGCCGCCGTGGGCGTGACGCAGGGTCCAGGCCTGGTGGGCGCCCTGGTGGTGGGCGTCGCCTTTGCCAAGGGCTTTGCATATGCTGCCAGCAAACCGCTCGTGTGTGTCAATCATCTGGAGGGTCACCTGTTTGCCAACCTGTTGGCGCAGCCCGACCTCAAGCCGCCGTTTATCTTTACGCTCGTCTCGGGCGGGCACACCATGCTCGTGCACGTAAAGGCATGGGGCGACTACGAGGTGCTTGGCGAAACGCTGGACGACGCCGTAGGCGAAGCCTTCGACAAGGTGGCAAAGGCCCTGGGCCTGGGCTATCCCGGCGGCCCCATCATCTCCAAGCTGGCCGAGACAGGCAACCCCAAGGCGATCGATTTCCCCCGTGCGCTTAACAGCAGGGGAGACTACCGCTTCTCGCTTTCGGGCCTCAAGACGGCGGTGACGCTCTACATCGAGCAGGAGACCAAGGCCGGGCGCACGATTCACCTGCCCGATCTGGCTGCTTCGTTTGAGGCAGCTGTCTTTGACGTGCAGTACAAGAAGGCCAAGAACGCCCTGCATGCCACCGGGTGCAAGGAGTATTGCATTGGCGGCGGCGTCTCGGCCAATCCGCATCTGCGCGAGATGATGATCAAGAAGCTTGGACGTCAGGGCATTCGTGTAACGGTGCCGCCCTTGTCCGCCTGCACCGATAACGCCGCCATGATCGCGGAGGTCGCTCGCCGTAAATTCGACCGAGGTGAGATCTCGCCGTTCGACGTCGACGCCGATCCGAACATGACGCTGTAGTCGTGCTCGTGCGGTCCCCGGCGCTGCCCGGGCGCCAGCGGCCACATATGAAC
>NZ_QRQS01000021.1:0-12049 GCF_003475605.1 Collinsella sp. AF31-11 | reverse complement strand
GGGCATTCCCCGCCTCTTACACCACATCTCTGCGCGCTACCGCGCTGGGGGCTCGAAACAGGGGCACTCGATGCGGTTTCGTGCGTCCGTTCTCTCGCTCGTGGGCTCCGGGATGCTGAATATTCCGAAATTTGCACGGCGCCCCCTGGGGTACCTGTGGGCAAAAAGCAACCGCCCCGTCGAAGTTATGCATTCGACGGGGCGGTTTATGCATATAGCCGATTCAGGATGCGCTGCTGAGCTGTTAGAACTTGACGGTCGGTGCCTGGCGGGCGGCCTCCGCGGCCTCAAAGCCCTGGCGCTCCTTAAACTGGAAGATGCCGGCAAAGATAACGTTGGGGAACGTCTGAATGGCGTTGTTGTAGCTGAGCACGCAGTCGTTGTAGCTCTGGCGTGCGTAGCTTACCTTGTTCTCGGTGTCCTCGAGCGTGGCCTGGAGCTGCGTAAAGTTGGTGTTCGCCTTAAGGTCGGGATAGGCCTCGGCCACGGCAAAGAGCTGGCGCAGCGCACCGGTCAGCACGTTGTCGGCTTCCATCTTGGCCTCGGGCGTGGTGGCGCTCACGGCGGCGTTGCGCGCGTTGACCACGGCGGCGAGCGTATCCTGCTCGTGCTTGGCGTAGCCCTTGACGGTCTCGACCAGGTTGGGGATCAGGTCGTTGCGGCGCTGCAGCTGCGTGTCGATGTTCTGCCAAGCGTTGTCAATGCGATTGCGCTTGGTGACCATGTTGTTGTAGATGCCGGCGATGGCGCAGACGAGCACAACGACAACAACGATACCGATGATGACGGGAAGCATGATGTCTCCGTTTCGAATGGCAGCGGCGTCTTGCGCCGACCGTCGTTGGTATAACGCATCTAGTATACCCGCAACCGTTGGCGGTGCCGAACTTTCCGGTAAGCGTTATGTTTCAATCAAGGAGGAGACGCCAATATGTGAAGAGTGGTACAGGTGTAAGATATGCGACAGATTAAGGAATGCTGTCTACACCTTGAGGATGGCGATACGGATGGACCTTCGCATCAAGAAAACCTATCGTGCCCTGTTCGATGCCTTTACCGAGCTTTTGGAAGAGAATCGGTTTGAGGATCTGACGGTTGCCATGCTGTGCGACCGCGCCATGATTCGCCGCACGACGTTCTACAAGCACTTTCGCGACAAGAACGATTACTTTGCCTTTTATATCGATGAGCTCATGTCCGGCTTGCCGCAAAAACAGCCCGATGAGGCCGGCACAGTGTCTGCCGAGGACGTGCGCGCGCTTCGGCATGCGATTTTGGACGATGCCATGGATTTGATTCTGGCCCATGAGCAGCTCATGGACAACATTTTGGCGAGCAGCATGTCGGGAATGCTGACCAACGTTATTTGCGACCGTATTGCCCGCTCCATCCGCGAGCGTGTGATGAACGTGCTTGCCGAGGATGCCCTGGCCCCCGTGTCGCTCGAGACGACGTCTGAGTTTGTCGCCGGCGGCATTATTCGGCTTTTTACTATGTGGTGGGAATCGGGTCACGATCTGGAACGTCGCTCCGAGATAGCCGACGTTGTCGATGCGCTGTTCGAGCGGACCATGACACCGGTGCATCACTAAAAGTGGCGGAGAGAGGGGGATTCGAACCCCCGGAACGCTCTCGCGCTCAACGGTTTTCAAGACCGCCGCATTCAACCGCTCTGCCATCTCTCCGTGAGTCGTAATGATAGCATCGTTTTGAATTTGCAACAGGGAAGGCGAACGATGACGATCACCGAAATCGACGAGAAGTTCATGTGCGAGGCGCTGGCGGAGGCTCGCGCCGCCGCGGCGGTGGGCGAGGTGCCCATCGGAGCCGTGGTAGTGCGCGCGGGCGAGATCGTCGCGAGGGCGCACAATCGCCGCGAGCTCGATCAGGATCCTTCGGCTCATGCCGAGTTTGCGGCCCTGTGCGCCGCTGCTCGGTCGCTCGGTCGCTGGCGCCTTTCCGATTGCACGGTCTACGTAACGCTCGAGCCTTGCTGCATGTGCGCAGGGCTTATGGTTAACGCGCGCGTGGGACGCTGCGTGTATGGCGCGAGTGACGCCAAGGCGGGCGCGTTGGGATCCCTATACGATTTGAATGCCGACTCGCGCCTGAATCATCGGTTTAACGTGGCGGCTGGGGTCCTGGCGGATGAATGCCGCGAGCTGCTGAGTAGCTATTTTAGTGGGCTGCGTGACGCCGATGGTGCTGGCTGCGGTTGCGGGGCCGATCTTGAGGCACATGCCGCTCATGCTGAAGCGCTCGCGTGTGCCGAAGAGGATGCTGGCGCGGCGGTTGACTTTGGCCCCGCGTGCCGCCGGCCCCGCCGCGTGCTGTTGGCGATCGACTCCTTTAAGGGTAGCGTTTCGAGTGCGCAGGCAGAGGAGGCCGTTGCCGAAGGCGTGCACCGTGTGTGGTCCGATGCCGAGGTGTGCACATTGCTGCTGGCAGACGGCGGCGAGGGAACGCTCGACGCCATTGCCGCGTGCGGCGGTGAGGTTGTGACCTGCGAGGTAGCGGGTCCCTTGGGCAAGAGCGCGTCTGCCCGGATGCTGGTTGATGTCGAGCGCGAGTCCGCGGTCATCGAGATGGCCGAGGCGGCTGGCATTGGGTATTCGCCTTGCACGGAGTCGTCGGCGCTGGCTGCTACAACCTATGGCGTGGGCGAGCTCATGCTTCGCGCGGTTCGCAAGGGCGCAAAGACACTCTATATTGGTTTGGGCGGCAGTGCCACCAACGACGGTGGCGCCGGCATGCTGCAGGCGCTGGGCGCGCGTGTGGTCGATGATCGGGGCTGCGATATCGCCCCCGGTCTTGCCGGCCTTGAGCAGGTGGCGAGCGTTGATTTGGCGCCCGCGCTGCAGGCTTTGGATGGCGCTCGTATCGTTGTGCTTTCGGATGTCGAGAACCCACTCGTGGGGCGTCGCGGCGCGCTTGCGGTGTTCGGCGGACAGAAGGGTCTGCCGGCTGATGATGCCGAGGCGCTGAGCAGGTGCGACAGCTGGATGGTCGGCTACGGCCGCTTGCTCGACGCTGCGATTGCCGGGGCTCGAGTCCAGGGATTGTTGCGCGCACCCGAGGGCGCACGGACATTTGGCTCGGTGCTCGGCGTGCCCGGCGCAGGTGCCGCCGGCGGCCTAGGTGCCGCGCTGCTGGCGCTCGGTGCCGAGTTGCGCTCGGGCGTGGAGACGGTGCTCGATCTCGTGGGGTTTGACGAGCGTGTACGCGATGTCGACCTGGTCATTACAGGCGAGGGCAATATGGATGAGCAGTCCGCCGCCGGTAAGGCGCCGGTGGGCGTGGCACGCCGTGCCAAGCGGTGTGGCAAGCCGGTGATCGCTGTCGTGGGCGGTCGCGCTGTCAACCTGGATGCGGTATATGGGCGGGGTATTGACTTGGTTTTGCCGATCTGCCGCAAGCCCATGGACCTGGAGCGGGCACTCGATTCGCAAGAAGCCACAACCAACCTCATCTGTGCCGGCGAGTCTGTTGCGCGAGCCTACGACCTCGGCCGCATCTAGAAAAGTAGTCTTTTTGCACTTCAGGTGTTGACGCCGCCATTTATGTGCCATTAGTAGATTGCTCTTCGTTCAGTTGTTCGCCAATTAATCATGCCAATTAATTACCATTTCGGGCGAAGACGTGGATTATCTCCATGATGGGCCTCTTTGGTCATAATGTTGTCTTTAACTGTCCTTAATCAATAGATCGCTCGTGGGAAGAGAAGGCGACACCAGAGGGGGAGAAGGGAATTGGAGAGGAAAGTTTTCGGCGGGGGGGGCAGAGAGTCGCTGCTCTCTGCCTTGCGCTGGTTCTCGGCTTCGGATGTTTATCCGTTGGCGCGACGGCCGGTGTCGCATATGCGGCCACGGAATCGCGGACTGCGTATACTGCGGAGGAGTTTGAGATCACCCAGGACGGCGTGACCTATTCGTGCGAGACCACGGATAAGGGCACGGCGGAAATCACAGGTATTGTTGCCGACGACAGTGTGACCGCGGTGAGTGTGCCCAGCTCCATCGAGCATGGTGGCCAGACCTACAAAGTCACCAAACTTTATTTCTCGTCTGGTATCGTGGCCAAGAACGTTGAGCAGCTGACGCTTCCCGACACGCTCGAAAAAATGTACGGAGGGAATTTCCGGAGGTTCGCAAAGGTCAAGGAGCTCCATATCCCTGGCTCCATCAAGAACTTCGCTTGCTCGCTGCAAAACGCTGGCTCGCTCGAAAAGCTCTATTTCGATGAGGGCGTCGAGGAGATTAGCGCCAACATGATGGTCTATGGCTGCAGCAACCTTTCGGAGATCGATCTCCCCTCAACCCTCAAAATGATTTCGGGCTCGGGCGCCTTCGAGGGGGCTACGGCCCTCACAGGCATCGAGTTTCCAAAAGATGTCGCCTTCTCCGACACCATAACGGGCGTGTTCGAAGACTGCACGTCTCTGACAAGCGTGTCGTTGCCCGCTTCGGTTACCAAGATCCCCTCGCACATGTTTGACGGATGCACCTCTCTCACGTCCGTCACCGCGCTGAGCGAAATCGAGTCCATCGGGGATGGGGCGTTTCGGACTTGCTCGAGTTTGACTGGGATCGATTTCCCAGGCACATTGAAGAGCATCGGATCCTCTGCTTTCCAGGGGTGCGCCAGCCTGGTGAGCGTGCCCAATCTAAGCAAGGTGACAAAGATGGGCTGGGGGGCTTTTTACGAGTGCAAAAATCTGCAGGCGTCCGTGGATCTGTCCTCGCTTCAGAACATTCCGGACAATGCGTTCTGCTACACACCGGTTAAGATCGTGGGGCTTTGCGACAGCCTGAAGAGTATCGGTGAGTGGGCCTTTATCCAGAGCAACGTCGCCGTCCAGCTTCCCAGGACACTTGAGACAATTGGCAACTACGCCTTCTATTACGGCACGTTGCCGGAGCAGCTTTCCATTCCGGATTCCGTGACTTCCGTTGGCACGGCGGCCTTCTCGGGCGTAGGTGGCGTGAAGGATGTGACGATCGGGCGCGGCCTCACCGAAATACCCTCGGGTATGTTTGAAGGCAGCACGGTTAAAAAGATCACAATCGAAAACAGCATGGACGACATCAAAGGCTCGGAGAACCTCCCGTTCTTTGGCGTCGATATCGTCTACACGCGCGAGTCCATCGATGACGGCGTCGGCGGTACCGTGAGCGATGACAGCACCAAGACCCTTCAGGATCTGGTCGACGAGGCCCCCTATGACAAGGAAACCGTCATCACCCTGAAAAAGCACGTGAAGCTTGGCTCCACGCTCACGATTCCTGCCGGGAAGATGATTAAGATCACGTCGGATGAGCCCTATACCATCTTGGCAAAGAAAAGCGGCTTCTCCGTACTGGTCAATGTTGCCGAGGGGGCATCCCTCGAGCTGTCGGGGAAAGTGTCCCTGAGTGGTCGCTACAACAAGGGCGCCATTATTTCTAGCAGGGGAGCGGTTGTGCTCTCTGACGAGGCCGTTGTGTGCGACGGCGCTGCGAACACCGTCAATACGGGTGTCATCGACGTGTCGGGAGACAAGGCTTCGCTTACCATGACGGGCGGCGTTATCGAGCAGTGCGAACTTAAGGACGCGTATTGCGGCGCTGTCCACGCGAAAGACGGCGCTCATGTTGTCATGAAGGGCGGCGTTATCCGTAAGAACGGAATCGTCGTTACCGGAGACACTAACGGCTATCACCTCACATCTTCTGGCGTCATGTTGATGGGCAATGCCCGCTTTGACATGAGTGGAGGCAGCATCGAGGGCAACAGCGGCTATCGAGGCAGCGCGGTCCTTGCGTACAGCGAGGGGGAGGGCGATAGCCAAAGAGCCAAGTTCACGATGGCTGGTGGTCAGATTTCCGGCAACAGGAGCAGTAAACTGGAGGCGGGTTCCCTCGATCCCTCTGGAGCAGTTCACATTGAGGGCAACGCCGAGTTCACCATGACGGGTGGTGAGATCAAGAACAACGTAGTGACTGGCAACGGCAAAGGCGGCGGAGTGTGTGTGGTCGACCCGGGCTGTCAGGGCCGCGAAAACGGGAATACTGCTTTCACCATGCAGGGCGGCTCCGTATCTGGCAACTCCGCTTCCGCCGGCGGAGGCGTCTATAGCTATTCGGATGGCGTCACGCTCAGCGCGGGCGAGATTAAGGACAATACTGCTTGGAGCATGGGCGGCGGCGTGTATAGCGAAGGCAACGAGTATCTTGGCTATAGTACGCTCCATATCGAAAACGCTTGCGTTGTTGATAACCATGCGGATGGGCAGGGCGGCGGCATGTGGTTCTGTCCGACCGGAGATGCCAAGGTCTACGTCCAGGACGGCGGCCTGATCGCCAGGAATACGGCCTATGAGGCGGGAGACGACTTTGTCTTCACCGGCTTCAAAGACGCCAAATACAAACTGACCTTGGCCAACCGCGCTCCGGGCGGCGGAAAGGTCAGCTGGTACAGAGACGGTGGGCTGTTTAACCCCGAAGGCACTTTTGCGAAAACAAACCCCAAAATCCCGCGATTCACGCCCGATGGTGACAACGGCGAGCCACTGTCCTTTACCGACGCCACGCCGAACGTCGCGCTTAAATCTGTGATGAGCGAGGATGTGTATAACCTCGGCAAACGCCAGACGTCGCTGACGATCTCCGGCAATAAGGCCAAGCGGGGAGGCGGCATCGGCGCCAACGGCGGTGTCATCATCGGCAAGTCCGAGAACATCGACATTCGCATCAAAAAGGTCTGGGAGAACCCCAGGATTCCCCATCCTGATAAGGTAAAAGTAAATCTCAAGAACGGCGATACCGTCATCGATTCGATCACCCTGAGTGAGTCTGACGGCTGGAAGGGCGTCTTCTCTAACCTGCCGAAGTACGATGCCTCCGGCGCCGTGATCAAGTACAAGGTGGCCGAGGTCGCCGTCGAGGGCTACAGCTCCGAGGTCTCCGGCGACGCCGAGCACGGCTTCACCGTGACCAACACCTCCACGGCCGAGGTCTCGGTGCCCGTCGAGAAGAAGTGGGTCGGCCCGGCGGCCAAGAAGGCCACCGTGCGCCTGCTCGCCGACGGCGAGGACGCCGGCCAGTCGATCGAGCTCAACGAGTCCAACGGCTGGAAGGGCTCCTTCAAGGGCCTGCCCAAGTACTCCGAGTCCGGCTCCGAGGTCCGCTACACCGTGGCCGAGGACGCCGTCGAGGGCTACAGCTCTAAGGTCTCCGGCGACGCCGAGCGCGGCTTCACCGTGACCAACACTGTGAAGACGGGCGGGCTCGATGTCTCCAAGACCGTCGTGGCGCGCGAGGGCCTGGCGGTCGACGCGGACAAGACATTTAAGTTTGCGGTTGAGGCCACCGATGCCGCGGGCCGCAAAGTGTCCGGCACCTACGGTGACGCGACGTTCGAGGACGGCAAGGCGACCCTCAAGCTCAAAGATGGCCAGACGGCGAGGATCACGGGGCTGCCCGCGGGAACTGCCTACACGGTGACCGAGCGCGCCGCCGCTGGCTACAAGGCTGCGGTGAACGGAGCCGAGGGCTCCAAGGCCGAGGGCTCCATCGCGGCAGACCAGGTCTCCTCCGCCGCCTTCACCAACACCTTCGACCCCGCCCCCGCCACGGCGTCCGTCCCCGAGCTCACCAAGGTGCTCGCGGGCGGCCGCAAGCCCGGCCTCCAGGAGGGGGAGTTCGTCTTTGAGCTCTCCCTCGCCGACGGCGCGGGCAATGTGCTCGAGGGCTACCCGATCGAGGCGAAGAACGACAAGGACGGCAAGGTTTCCTTCGGCGAGCTCAGCTTCGCCAATCCGGGTGCCTACCACGCGACCGTGACCGAGAAGGCAAGCGGCGATGTCCTGATCGAGGACGATGCGCACGCCTACACCTTCGACGTCACGGTGACTCAGACCGGTTCCGGCCTTAAGGCCGAGATCTCCAACGAGCGGGGCAAGAAGACCTTCACCAACACCTTCACGCCGCACGACAACACCAAGACCGTCACCAAGGCGGACGTCTCGGGCGCCAAGGTCGATGTGGACGGCAAGCCGGTGGGCGTGGGCGATACCCTCACCTATACCATCGGCTGGGCCAATAACAGCGTCGACGACAGGGGCGCCGCGCAGGCGGCCGACGTGACGGTGACCGATGTCCTGCCCAAGGGCGTTAACTATGTTGAGGGTTCTGCCGACGGTGCCACCTACGATGCCGCGACGCGCACCCTTACCTGGTCTCTCGGTCAACAGAATGCGGGCGCCACGGGCACGCTCAGCTTCGACGTGAAGGTCTCCGCCGAAGCCGCCGTGGTCGACGACATCGCCAATACCGCAAAGGTCGAGGTGGGCGAGAACGAGTCGCAGACCAACACGACCCACAACAGCGTGTCCCGCAAGGGCAGCCTCACCGTCAAGAAGACGGTCGTCGGCGGCGACAGCCAGCGCGAGTTCGGCTTTACGGTCGCGCTGACCGACGGGGACGGCGAGCCCGTCTCCGGCACCTTCGGCAAGGGCGAGCATGCCGTGACGTTCACGGACGGCAAGGCGACCTTTACGCTTAAGGACGGCGGGGAGAAGACCGTTGCCGGCCTGCCCGTGGGCGCGCACTACACCGTGACCGAGGACACCGCCGAGGGCTACACGACTGCTGTTAACGGGGCTGACGGCTCCAAGGCCGAGGGCACCGTGACCGAGGACGGCGCGACCGTCGCGTTCACCAACACGTACGGAACGGCCACCGAGGGCAGGGACGTCTCCACCGCGGGACTCTTCACCAAGACGCTCGAGGGCCGCGACTGGGCGGAGGGCGATAGCTTCCAGTTCACGCTCGCGGGCGAGGGCGGCGCTCCCATGCCCGAGGGCTCTGCCGACGGCTCCAAGACCGTCAGTGTGACGGCCGCCGCCGGCACCAAGGCGGGCGATAGGGTCGCCTTTGACTTCGGCTCCATCCGCTACACGCTCAATGACATCAAAGATGCCGGGTTCGCCGAGGTCGGCGGCAAGCGCGTGCGCGCCAAGACCTTCACCTACACGGTGTGCGAGGTCAGGCCCGATGACGGCTCTGCCATCGCCGGTGTGGCCTACGACGGCCACGTCGCCACGATGACGGTGACCGTGACCGACGACGGCTCCGGCAACCTTACGGCCACGACGCCCGCGATCGCGCAGGCGAGCGGCGGCGACTTCATCAACACCTACACGACCAAGCTCGACTACTCGGCCCGCGCGGGTGTGCGCCTGTCCAAGACGCTCTCCGGCCGCTCCATGGAGGCGGGGCAGTTCGCCTTCACCGTGACCGCCGACGCCGAGACGGCTGCCAAGCTCGGCCTCAAGACCGACAGGGACGCCTACGCCGCGGCCGCTGCCGATGACGGAGAGGCCGACTTGATGGACATCATCGGCGGGACCGCGGGCGGCGACGTGAAGTTCACCGACGCCGACGCGGGCAAGGTCTACAGCTTCACCGTCGCCGAGACCAAGCTCGGCGGCGAGGGCTACACCAACGATACCGCGCCGCGCACGGTGACCATCGCGCCCGCCTACGACGCCGCGACGGGCAAGCTCACGGTCACGACCACAGTTGCCAAGGACGGTGTCGAGGTCGCCCGCAGCGAGGTCTCCACGGCAGATGACGCCATGGCGACGCCCGCGCCCGTGACGGTCGCGTTCCAGAACTCCTACGAGGCCACTGGAACGCTCGGCGGCGAGGGCAACGTGGCCATCAACGCCACCAAGACGCTGACGGGCCGCGCCGCGGCGGCGGGCGAGTTCTCGTTCTCCGTCCGCGATGCCCGGGGCAACGTGGTCGCGACCGCGACCAACCAGGCCTCCGGCGACGGCGAGGCCGCGGGACTTGCGTTCTCGCCTATTGCCTACACTACTGACGCGCTCGAGCGGATGGTGGGAGACGGCACCGCTACCAGGGCCGCCGACGGCTCCTGGGTCATTCCCTATACCGTTTCCGAGGACGGTACGGACCGGCTGCCTGCGGGCGTGACGGCGGCCACGTCGAGCTTCGGCATCACGGTCAAGGTGACCGATAACGGCAAGGGCGGGCTGGATGTGGCCGTGACCTACCCCGAGGGCTCCGACGGCACGCTGTCGTTTGTGAATGCCTATAGCGCCGGCGAGGCGACGGTCGACCTCGCTGGCACCAAGACGTTGGCGCTCGGCCAGGCCGGACTCGGCCTCACGCAGGCCGACATCGCGGGCAAGTACACCTTTAAGATTGAGCCGCTGGACGGCGCGCCCGCACCGGTTGACGCTTCGGGCAAGACGGTGGCCGAGGCGACCAACGACGCCACCGGCAACGTCGCGCTGGGCCACGTCACGTTTAAGCAGCCGAGCGACCTCGACGACGCCGAGATCGACGGCGACGGCCTGCGCACCAAGACGTTCGCCTACCGGGTGAGCGAGTCCGGTTCGGTCGACGGCGTGGTCAATGACGCGACGGCGACCAGGACCTTCACGGTCAGGGTGGTCGAGGACACCGCCGCGGGCACGCTTGTCGCGAAGGTCCTGCCCGCAGAGGGCACGCCCGAGGGCAAGGGCGCGTTCGAGTTCACCAACACCTACGGCGTGAATCCGACGCCGAGCTCCGTCACCGACCAGATCAAGGTGAACAAGAAGCTCAAGGGCCGTGACCTGGCCGAGGGCGAGTTCGAGTTCCAGCTGGTCGAGATTGCCACCGACGGCAGCGAGAGCGTCGCGGTGACGGGCAAGAACGCCGCCGACGGAACGGTCGAGCTCAGCCCCGTCACCTACACCGCGCCCGGCACGCACAGCTACGAGCTGCGCGAGGTCGCCGGCACGGCGGGCGGCGTGACGTACGACAGGGCGACGTACCGCGTGCGCACGACGGTTGCCGATGCCAAAAACGGCACGCTTACCGTCAAGCACGAGCTGGCGGATGCCGAGGGCAATGCTGTGGGCGACACCTCGGTGACCTTTACCAACGGCTACGAGGCCGCGCCCGTCACCCTCAGGCTGGGCGCCGCCAAGGTGCTCAAGGGCGCCGAGCTCAAGGCGGGCCAGTTTAGCTTTGAGCTCAAGGGCCGGGACGGCAAGGTCATGTCGACCGCCAAGAATGCCGCCGACGGCAGCGTCACGTTCGATGCGCTGACCTTCAAGCAGGCCGGCACCTACACCTTCACGGTGAGCGAGGTCGACGACGGCCAGGCGCACGTGACCTACGACAAGGCGGTGCACAGGATCGTCGTCACGGTGAGCGACGAGGCGGCAGACGGCACCAAGACGGGCTATCTGTCGGCGAAGGTCTCCTACGAGGGCGACGCCAACATACCGCCGGTCTTCACCAATAGCTATGCCGAGAATCCCGGGACCCCCGGCACCCCCGAGAACCCCGGCACGTCGGGCGGCGGCTCGGGCGGCGGTTCCGATAACGGCTCCGGCGGCAGCTCCGGCGACAGCTCCAAGGGCGGCATGCCCGACACCGGCGACCGCAGCCTGCCGGTCGAGGCGCTCGCGGCCATGGCCGGCATCGGCGCGCTGACCGCAGCGGGCGGCGCGGTCCTGTACCGCAGGCGCCGCTAGCGATATGGACGAGTGGGGCGAATCCATCCGATGGGTTCGCCCCACTTGCTCTGGCGGGCGGGAGCAGGTAAGATATACCGAGCGCCTAGCGCGCTCGATGGGTTCGGATGACGACATGTTCCGAATCTGGTCAGGTCCGGAAGGAAGCAGCCATAAGGAGCCTCTGTCGGGCATCCGAATCCATCGAGCGCACGGGCGCTTTTTTGGTGCCGCGATGCGGTCCCGGTGCCGGCGGGCTGTTTGGTGCCTCGCTGGTCCTCGGCTTTGCCTGCGGGATCGCTCGACTACCAAACAGCCCGCCGGCACCGGGACCACTTCGTCCAAAAATCACCCGTAAAGGCGCGTTAGCCTAATTAAATCTATCCCTTAAGGAATGCTGCTCGTTGGCGTTGTTTGGAGCGCGGTGGCGATGTGCTTCAAGAGACAGTGGCATTACCATTTGTTTTTACAAGTAAAGAGGCCCGTTTCCCTGGGTTGAACTGCGTCCCAAATCTTGGACGCCCTAAATAGCGACTA
>NZ_QRQS01000020.1:0-12201 GCF_003475605.1 Collinsella sp. AF31-11 | reverse complement strand
CGCGCCCGGTCCACTCCGCGCTCGACCTGTCCAGGCTCGAGTCGGTCGGTTTCCACATGCCCGACTGGGAGGAAGAGCTCTCTTGTTACTTAGAAACACCTGGAGTGTAGAATGCCTGAAATCAGCGTAGTCGTTCCCATCTATAATGTTTGTTCATATCTTCAGAAATGCGTGGAATCTGTTCTAGCGCAGTCCTTCGATGATTTTGAGTTGTTGCTTATCGATGATGGTTCTACTGATGGCTCTGGCGAGCTTGCGGATACACTTGCTGTTGATGATGCCCGTGTCAAAGTTTTTCATAAAACCAACGGTGGACTCTCTGATGCACGCAATTACGGAGTAAAGCATGCAACAGGGAAGTACGTTACTTTCATCGATTCAGATGACTGGATTGAGGGATCTTACCTTGAATATCTCTACTCTTTGCTTGTTGAGAACGATGCGGACATCTCGACTTGTTATTTCAACAAGTGTATAGGTGATAAAAGATATCCTTGGCAGTGCCCAAATGATGAAGTTCATGTTATGGATAGCAAAGAGGCGCTATTGTCCCTTCTTTACCAGGAGCGGATAAATGTATCCGCTCCTGGTAAGCTCTATAGAGTGGAGCTTACCAGGAGCGGGATTGAGTACCCCGTAGGTAAGCATTATGAAGATGTGGACACGACGTGGCGTTTTATTGCAGAGGCGACGAAACTTGCTGTTGGACAGCAGCCACTTTATAACTACGTTATGCGTCAAGGTTCAATTGTTCATCAGGTGAGCGACAGCATATTCGATCGTTCCGACCTTGCTCTTGATGCTTATGAGGGCTTGGTTGCCCTTGGCGATGCTGATATAAGCATCGCGGCTGAGCGTTACCTCGTTTTTCATTATCTAAGTGTCCTTCGATCGATTGATTTGAACAGTCCAGATCATCTCGCGCGCGCGAAGAAACTATCTGATACTGTAAAAGAACACTCTCTTAGTGTTCTGTCCGATTCTCGCACCCCACGCAGGGACAGGGTGGCTCTTTATGCGTTGCGATTTGGGCTTCACTTTTATCGTTTCGCCTGGAATGCATATTGCAAGCTACGAGAGGATAGATAAAAAGATTTCATGTTGCTCGTGCGGGTGGCAATTGTGCCCAAAGGATTGGTTTTGATTTGGGCGCCGTCATGTTTTTCGGAATATCTTCCTCATAGGCGTAATCCAATCTGCAGGCTTAATTTATTTGCAAACAGGGGAGATATCGACTTTTTTGGAGGATAAAATGGCGGATATTCCAAGGATAATTCACTATTGCTGGTTTGGTGGCTCTCCTCTTGGCCCAAATGAATTGAGCTGCATCGAATCTTGGAAAAAATATCTTCCTGGATACGAAATAAAGTGCTGGAACGAGAGTAATTTTGATATTGACTGTTGCGCCTATGTTAGGGAAGCCTTCAGTGCGCAAAAGTGGGCTTTTGTTTCTGATTATGCTCGATTCAAAATCCTGTATGAATATGGTGGACTTTATTTCGATACCGATGTTGAGCTCGTTAAACCAATCGATGATTTGCTATCAAAAGGACCCTTTCTAGGTTTTGAAACTGATTATGGAAACATGACTTCTTCTAATATGGAAGACGGGCTCGTTATGGCGGTAAATCCCGGTCTTGGTATGGGAAGTACACCGGGTCTTCCCGTATATCGGCAAGTTCTCGATTCATATGAATCGAGTAGTTTTTTGCTGGCTGACGGCGATTTCGATAGAACAACTGTTGTTTACCGAACAACTAAAATTCTCGAAAGCTTTGGTCTGAATAAAACTAAGGGAATGCAGGAAGTTGCGGGTATTTCGATTTATCCGTCTGAGTATTTCAACCCGAAAAACCATCTGACTGGTGAAGTTAAATTTACTGAAAACACCCGGTCAATACATCATTTTAAGATGTCGTGGTTTACCCCTCAGGAGAAGTTCCAACATTCCGTAAACCGATGGCTGTTGATGCACGGCGTAGGAGAAGCGTCGGCAAAGATTATTTCTGTAGCGCTCTCTTTGGACATTAAGCGTGTAATCAGGCGTCTTAAGAAAAAGAAATAGAAAACGAAGCAACATTATTTGCCTTTATCGAACTGGTGTGCAATGAAAACAGTAAGTATAATGACATGGTATTCATATGAGAACTACGGCAGTGTGCTTCAGGCGGTTGCCTTGAATCGCGTGATAAGCGATTTGGGCTATAAAGCGGTCGACATTGCATACGATCCCAGTTTCGGACGAGCAACTCATGAGGGTGCTCGACTGAGCTTTGTCAGTAAAGCTATCAGGAAAATTGCTAATAATGTGCGCGGCACATTCCCAGTTAGCTCTACAGATAAGTCACAGCTTTTCAATAGTTTCGTTTCACGATTCTTGACTCTAACGGATGACCTTGAATCGAAGGAAGCGCTCTCGCTGTTTTCTAATTGCTTTGATGCTTATGTCTGCGGTAGTGATCAGATATGGTCTCCTCGCTGCTTCGACTCGTCGTATTATCTGGATTTCGTTGGAGACAGCCAACGCATGGTCGCTTATGCCCCGAGTTTTGGATGCGATTCATTAGAGCCATTTTCTTCCGGGGATCAGATAGCTTCTTTACTTCGAAGATTCAATTCCATCGGAGTTAGGGAAACGAGCGCGGTCGATATCGTTGAGAAGTGCACCGGTCGTAAACCTTTGGTTGTTTTGGATCCGACTCTGCTCCTAGATGGAAAAGAGTGGGAAAGGTTCGCTACTCAAATTAGCGAGAATGAACCCTACTGTCTGATCTATCTTCTCGGATCTGATAATTGCAACTTAAAATGTGCTCAGGAAATCGCTCGAGCAAATGGGCTCAGGCCGGTGCTTGTTCCCGTTTTCAAACGTGACCAAAAACTGGATTATTGCGCTCGCTTTCCTATTGGCCCCGCGGAGTTCCTCTCATTGGTGTCTCACGCGAATCTCGTCTGTACCGACTCTTTTCACGGCATGGTTTTTTCGACTATTTTTCAGAAGGATTTTATCGCCTTCGAGCGGTTCGACCCTAACAGCAGTGATTCGCAGAACACTCGCGTATATAGCTTCCTTGAGATGGCCGGGGCCGAAGATGCCCTCCTGCCGCGCCACGAACTTGGCGAATGGGAAAAACATTTCGGGGGGTCTCTCGATTATTCCTATATAAACCCGCGTATCGAGGCGAAAAGGAGCGAGTCTATCGGCTACCTTCGTTCTGCTTTGGCGCGGGCAACGGCGGATAGGGCTGGTGATCACTAGTGGCGGGCTATCGCTCCTTTGCCAAGAACGTCGGTCTCCTGACCCTCGCGAACTTCGGAACTAAGATCCTCAGCTTCCTCTTGGTGCCACTGTACACGAGCGTGCTCACTACCAACGAGTACGGCACCTACGACCTTGCCGTCACTACGATTGGCGTACTTGTCCCGTTGCTGACGCAGAACGTCGTTGACGCGGTCCTGCGCTTCTCGATGGACAAGAACGTCGACAAGTGCGGGGTCCTGAGCATTGGCATCAAACATTTCCTAATTTCGCTTGTTCCGGTCGTTTTGGTGCTTATCGCCAACTCCGTCCTTGGTGTTTCCCCCGTGCTCGTTGAGCTCAGTCCCCTCGTCTTGCTTCTCTATGTGAGCCAGGCACTCTCGGGTATCGTCCTCTATTATGTCCGCGGTATCAACAGGTTCACTGATATCGCCGTCTCGAGTGTGATGTGCAGCGCTCTGATCATTGGTTGCAACATCATCTTCCTTGTTGTCTTTCAGTGGGGTCTTTCCGGCTATTTCCTTGCGAACATCGTCGGGCCGCTTCTTCAGTGCGTCTACCTGCTGATGCGGCTCAAACTGCACGGTGTCAATCCGTTCTGCGTCGATAAACAGCTCGAGCACGAGATGCTTATCTACAGCCGTCCTATGATGGCTAACTCTATTTCTTGGTGGGTCACCAACGTCTCGGACCGCTATGTCGTGACGTTCTTCTGCGGCGTTGCTGCGAACGGCATCTACTCCGTGGCGTCGAAGATTCCCAGTATCCTTAGCATCGTACAGACAGTGGTAGGGCAGGCATGGACGATTTCCGCTGTCGAGGAGTTCGATCCAGAGGACTCTAACGGCTTCTTCTCGAACATGTACGCCGCATATAACTGTGTGATGGTCGTCGTCTGTTCCTTCATCATCGCATGTAACCTGCTGCTCGCGAGGATTCTCTATGCGAACGAGTTTTACGCGGCGTGGCAGTACGCACCCTTCCTGACAATCTCCATCGTTTTCGGTGCGCTCGCCGGGTACGTGGGAGGAGTTCTTGCCGCCGTTAAGGACTCCAAGGAGTTTGCGCGTTCCTCGGTTGTCGGTGCTGTCGTGAATATCGCGCTGAACCTTTTAACGGTGCCTTTCATAGGGGCGCTTGGCGCCGCTGTCGCCACGTTCGTGAGCTATTGGGTGACATGGTTCATGAGAGTACGGAAGCTCAAGAGCTATATGAGAATCAGGATCAACATCATTAGAGACTACGTCTCCTATGCTCTGCTTGTGCTACAGGCGGTTCTGTTCTTCACACCGCTCAGCCTCGTGGCGGTTCACTCCTGCGAGGCCGTGCTCGTCGTTATCGTCGTCGTCCTCTACCGTAGAGAAGTTTCCGCGGCGCTTCGCAAGGGGCGCTCGGTCGTCAAGAAGGGAAAGTGATTCAAATGGATAAGCCTTTGGTGTCCATAGTCGTTGCCATTTATAAATCAGAGAGGTTTCTCGACAAACTGATCACATCGATCATTCGGCAGACCTACCCGAACCTCGATGTCATCCTCGTGGACGATGGGTCTCCCGACGAGAGTGGCGCGGTCTGCGACCGCTATGCTGCGGAGGATCGCAGAATACGCGTGATCCACAAGCCGAACGGGGGGACTTGCGACGCCCGCAACAAGGGAATAGAGTTGGCGAGGGGCGAGTACCTCGTCATCATCGACGGCGACGACTGGCTCGCCCCCGATTACATCGAGTACCTGCTAAGGCTGATCCAGCGCCCGGGCGTGAACATGTCGATGACAGACTCGGTGTTCACCACGCGGGATCTCAAACAGAATGAGGAGGACAAGGTCGTCGATTTGACCTCGGAGGAGGCCATTGCGGAGATCATCTATCCTTGGATTCCCATCGGACCTTGGAACAAGATGTATAGCATGAAGTCGCTAAAGGACGCCGGAATTACCTTCAGTACTAAATGGTCTGGCGAGGGACTCTACTACTCTACCATGGCTGCACAGGCGGCGGGTAAGGTCGCCATGGGACACCGCCGCATCTACTACTACCGTCTTGACAACGAGAACAGCGGGCTTACTCACTACAACGTTGAGATGGGGACCAACGCGCTCGAGAATATCAAGTTCATCAAGGACAGCCTTACCATACGTACCCCGAAGACGATCAACGCGTGCGACTGGCACATCTGGAAGAACTACGGGTATACGTTGTTCCTGATCATTGCCACCGGTCGACAGAACGAACTTGCAGACCTCTACAGCGACTGTATCAGGAACATGCGGAAGCGTCTGCCGGGCGTCCTGCTGAAGTCCGAGATGAGGCCGAAGAGTAAAGCGAAGATGCTGATGAAAGGCCTTTTCCCAGTCTGCTGGGCGAAACGCGACTTGAGGAGAGAAACTGAGGCGCGCAAACGGGATCAGGCTGCTAAGAACGGGGGAAACTAACATGTTCGGGATAAAGACCGCTGCAAAGAACGCTGTTAAGGCTCTGCGCGCTAAGGAGATACTGCCCGTCCAGAAGATCGTCGATTCGGACAGGGCGCTAGAGGGCAAGGTCGCCTTCATCGCCGGGGGGAGTGGCGGCATAGGCATGGCCATTGCGGGAACTCTTCTTGAGTCCGGTGCCAAGGTAGTTCTCGGCGGCACCAGGGCGGAGAAGCTCGAGGTCTGCCGACAGAAGCTTGGTCATACCGAGGATGTCGCATGTGTCGTGATGGACGCGTCCGATGCCGATATGGCGGTCGATGTCGTAGCTGAGGCAAAGGCGGCCTTCGGCAGAGTCGATATCTTCGTGGAGTCTTCCGGTGTCCATACCGATGGTGTTGATTTCTGGACCATGACGCCGGAGGAGTACGACAGGGTCATGTCCGTCAACTTGCGGGGTGCGTTCTTCATCTCTCGCGCCGTAGCACGAGAGATGATTGATTCGGGCACAAGGGGGCATATTCTCTTCGTGAACAGCTCTCGCGGCTTTGAGCCTGCTTGGTCTCCGTACGGCCTCTCAAAATGGGGTTTGAAGGGTCTGACGCAAGGGCTCGCAAAGACCCTGCTTCCCCACGGCATCGTCGTGAACGGAATCGCGCCCGGTTCGACTGCGACGCCATTGATTGGTGTGAAAGAGGGGGATGCGATCACCTCGGGTGAAAATGGCGTCGGGCGTCTCGCCACGCCGACCGAGATAGCTGAATGGGCGAAAATGCTCGTTGGCCCTTCCGGAGACATGATAGTTGGGGAGACGATCCTTGTTTCTGGTGGAAGAGGCGGCATCGAGATCCGCTAGCGATGCTATTTGAGTCGGCGGAATGTCGCTCGGTTCAAATTTGGACAGCGGAGATGAACGCTACTTTTTGATTTGAAAGCCAGGGCGTGCATTAGCAGATGCCCTTTTATTGGAAACTCAACCATACGGAATTATATGAACACACGGCTTAACATCACTGATATAAATAACGCCGGCTTTGAGCACGTCCGTCTTGGCCAAGTTGATGCAGCTCTTTTCGGTTATTACGTTGCCTTCACGCTGTACTCTATATGCAGTTTTATCGAGCTCACGACCTTCTATGAAGTGTTTGGCATCGACAGACAGGAAGTTATTAAATTCTGTCAATTTATTATTCTATTCCTACTTTTATTCAAGTTCGTTTCGCAGAGAGCTTCTTTCTCCGGCTGGCTTCTAGCCCTCGCGGTTGTACTGATTGGCTATAAATCGTGGCGGAGCAGCGGTGAGAACTGGTTCTTTTGGCTTTGCCTCTTTGTTGCGTGCTCGGACAAGGTAAGGATAAGGACTCTTGCTGCTATATCGTTGAGCGTGGTTTCGATGCTTTTTGTTCTTACGGTCACTTGTTGCGAACTCGGGTTGATTGAGAACCGACTCTTTGTTCGCTCCGGTGTGATGCGATTTGCATATGGATTCAAGCATCCGAATTACCTTGGGTTTTATTTAATGGCAATTTGCATTTTCGTTTCAACGCTTCGCTTCGGCGCAAACCCACTCCCCGATATTGTCCTAATTCTCGTTACTTTCCTGATTAACATATTTGTTGTAGGCTCTCGATCCAGCGCTATCATGAGCTTGGCCCAGATTCCTCTTCTTCTTGTCTTCGATTATTGCAAAGCGCAGCGCTCTCGCAATATCGCTAGGTTTTCTCTTTTGTTGATGGTTCTTGTTGCTATAGCCGGGAGTCTTGCGGTCATGGTTGTATATAGCCCATCTATTCCGGCCTTGCGGCAGCTCAATACATTGCTTAGCAATAGGTTTAGTCTGGCGCATAGCTACTATTCCATGCAGCCATTGACGCTGTTTGGATCCGACTTTAGCGGCCATGCGCCTATCTACTGGGAGCTTGGAAAGCCTACTAACTTCATTGTTGACAACGCGTTCTGCCATATTCTCCTTCGCTATGGCATCATTCCGTCTATTATTTTCTTCGGCGGCGTGCTTGCGTTGATGGTTGTCTTGGTCCGAAAGCAAACATGGAATTCACTTATTTTCGGATTAAGTTTGATGCTGCTATTTGGTATCGGTGAAACTCTTGGAGCGCGCGTCGATTGTAATATTTTCTTAGTCGCTTTTGGACCTGCGTTATTATTTTCAGATAAATCGGTGTTTGAATCTGATGCCTGCTAAATTACTTCCTTGCATGAACTGATTCTATCTATCCATTACAGGTGGTAATTGGACATCGACAATTCTCGATGACAGCATTCGGCGTATTGCCTATGATATGGATAAGTCTCGAGTAGTTGTCTGGCGGGTGCCATAGGACCGTGTCTACCCCTGTCCCGAGGTGTCCCCCGGAATCAGAGCCTTCGTCACTGCGGACTAGTGGCAGGAATCTGTCGGGCGCAAACGCTATTGCCGGGCGATGTGGGCATCGTTTGGAGGCTTCTCATTGGTCTGTCGATTGGAAATTGCATTATTTGGTGGAAATAATCGCGACGCAGGTTGTGTGATTTTGCTCAGTCAAAGGTCGGCGCCCTTTATCTGAAAGGGATCGTTGACGCAACTGTTGTAAGTAATTGGGATGCAGATCTGTTCTAGCATCCTCATTAATTAATTTATATTGATTGGCGCGATGACTCTCAAATGGTTAACTACGCCTCCGTCGGCTCCACGCCCAGCTCGTTGCGGACGAGTTCGAAGGCGGCGGCGATTGCCTTGTCCATGTCGTAGTACTTGTAGCCGCCCAGTCGTCCGGCAAAAATAACGTCGCCCTCCTGCGCCGCCAGCTCCTCGTACTGCTTGTAGAGGGCCTCGTTCCTGGCGTCGTTGATGGGGTAGTAGGGCTCGTCGCCGGGCTTCCAGTCGGCCGGGTACTCGCGCGTGATGACGGTCTTGTCCTGCGTGCCGAACTCGAAGTGCTTGTGCTCGATGATGCGGGTGTAGGGGACCTCGCGCTCGGTGTAGTTGACCACGGCCACGCCCTGGTGGTCGGCCTCGTCGAGTGTCTCGGTCTCGAAGCGCAGGCTGCGGTACTCGAGCGTGCCCAGCCTGAAGTCGTAGAACGCGTCGATGGGGCCGCAGTAGATCGTCCTGGCGGCGATATCGGGCTCGGCGGCGGCCAGCTCCTTGGGCAGATGGGGACTGGAGGTGGGTTATGGGTTGGATGGTGGTGTTGGCCACAGGTTATCCTCGGTTATTCTGCAGGGTAAAATTATTTTGTAATAACCGAGTAAATTTGACCTTGGCGCGCGTGATTGTCTGGTTTTGTTTGGAGGAAGTTTCATCTTGCATCGCTCTATGTTTATTTCTGCTGGAGAGTTTGGTCAGCCCCTTGATAGCTCAGTTATTGCGAGGATGTTTAATTGCATTCAAGGTGACTTGGATGGTTTTATTGCTGCATTGGAAAAGGCGGAATTTGAATGTAGGCTGCCAGCTCTAAGTTCTCTTTGGGCTGATGTCCGCCATGAAAATGCTCAAGAAATATTGCATAATCAGCTTCGTGTTGATGGCATGTACTTACAGTTTCCTGAATACGTTAGTCTACCTAAGGGGGCGACTGTTTTTCGCGCGCGAAGTGTCTCTTCTTCTCTCGATTATGGAGCTCAGTTTATTGACCAGGGTCAACTGTGGGAGCCACCGAATGATTGCGTGACCAATTTTGGGCGATTAAACAAACCCGGTGAGAGCTATTTATATGTCAATTGCGGTGACCCAGTCACTACGCTTGACGAAGCCAGGGTGAACGTTGGTGACCAATTTGCTTTGATTGCGTATGAGGTCGCTAGACCTATTAAAGCTATTGGTATTGGTATTTATATTCCTTCCGAAGTGCGTAGGCTGTTTGGGCAAAGCCCGGCTGCATTCGGACAATACTGCTTGCTGCATGATTATTTGCATCAAGAGTTTTCTCGCCCCTTTGAAGTTCTCGGTGAGACTACCTATCAATTGAGCAATGCAATTGTTGATGAGTATTATTCATACGAACCCTGTGTTGCTTATAGTCCTGTGGGCGGTGGCAGAGAGCTTAATTTAAGAATGACTCCGGATATCGCACATGGAAATTTGACAATTCGAGGGGTATATTTTGGAAGGCGCTCCGCCAACGCACTTAAATCAATGATTGTCGACTTTGGGCGCTGGCATTATTCCAGTAAAGCTGGACGTTACCTGTGTCTTGAACATTCCAAGAACCCTGTTTGTCTTAATCATCTGTTTTTTGAAGATGAGCTTGTCTGTCCAGGAACTGAGTGTGAATCGGAGTTGTACTCGTTTTGCGGCTATCGTCCCAACAGGCATGGCCATGAACTTTTAGCTTTACGATAGGGGGGCACAGCGCGATTTAAATAGGCCAGGTATTTTGAAATTATAACTGGCTGTTGTCGCTAGCGAGGTCATTGCTGCATCTGCTCCAGGGTGATCGCACAAAGGTTACTGTTGCTTTAGCGCACGATGCTTCTTCTTGAGCTTACAATTCGGTTGAGGTTTTACGTGCATTTAGTTGGCGGGCCAGTGTATCAGGGGATCCTGATGGGGCACACCCTAGGAGCCATGGAGGCCTCGAATGGATTGCCTTGTTCGCTAGGCAGACCATGGTAGTAGTTGGCAGCATAGATGTAGAAATGCCCGTTTATTAGGTCGTCGATGTATGCCTCTCTGGGTTCGAACTTGAGTGGACATGCGATGTTGCCGTTTTGACGCTAGACGTCCTTTCATGGGCGGTGTTACTTCGGGCAGATTCATACATCCGGGATTCAAGGGAGGATTACTTTGGCAGATTTATTTCATGTTTTGCCGCTTCAATCGGTGAGCGACGAAGCCCAGGAAGCGCTTTCAGGTAGTGTCGAGAAAGTTGGTGTAAGGGCCCTTGCGGCCCCTGTGTCCGATATCCGGAATCAGTTGATATCCTAGGCCGCCTCCACGCTGTCGGCAAGTTCCAGGCTGGATTCGATCATCTTCCTGGCCGCCTTCTCCAGCTCCGCCCAGTCGTGCTCGCCCGCGGCACCCATTCTGAACGCGGCGTCATGCATCTCGGCCATCTTCCTCTCCGAGAAGTAGCGCGAGCCGGACCATGTTTCGGCCTGGTCGCACATGACGGCGCCCACGAGCCTGAGCAGCGAACTCTCCGACGGGAATACCTGCACCACGCGCGAGCGGCGCTTGATTTCCCTGTTGGCGCGCTCCTGACGCTTCTATTGGTGTCAAGAGTCGATTCCGGCTTCCAATGGGAAGCCGTCGTCTATCCATTGCCTGTAGCGCAGCGCCAGCTCCCGGAACTGATGGTGGCCGAGCTCCAGGTCGCAGAGTGTCGAAGCTGTGACGCCGAGAGCGATTGCTGCGTCTTTTTGAGAAACCCCAGATGCGATTCTTTCAGCCCGCATTTCAGGCCCCTTCCCCTCGATGGGCACATCGTAGGGATGCATGATAAGGCGGTACGCCTCACGCGCTATGTAGCGTTTGACGCATCTTCGTATCTCTCGATCGGAAAGCCCTTCGGCCCTGCGCCTCTCGACGTATTCGGTCGTCCTCGGGTCCGTCCTCATCCTGTGCATCGCGATGATATGAAGGGCCTTGTTGGCGTTCCTGTTGCCACCGCGATTCAGCCTGTGACGCTCCACCTTGCCGCTCGAGGCCCTTATCGGCGAAACGCCGCACAGAGCTGCGAACGACGCTTCGGAGCCCATCCTTTCCGGGTTATCCCCTGCGGCTATCGCGAGCATGGCGGCAGAAATCGGGCCGCAGCCGTACATGGACGCAAGCGCCGGGTTGCCCGCCTTCAGTGTCCTCTCGATGCGCTCCTCAAGCAGCCTTGCCGACCTCCTCGCCTCGGCCCAGACCCTCCCCAGTGCGGCGAGGGAGAACATCACGGCGTCGCAGATGGGATCGGCCTCGGCCTCGTCCCATCCTGCGAGCACGCCCATCATCTTTGCGGTCCCGAGCCTCTCGAGGCGCGCCCTGATCTCATCGGGCCCTTTCCTGACCGTTGCCAGGGCAAGGTTTGCCAGGGATGTGCACTGCTTGACGAGCTCCTCCCTTGCGACGGTCATGTTCCTCACCTCCTCAACCCATCCGTCCTGGGATTTGGGCACGGCGAGGTTCTCGCCGGAAAGAGCCTGCTTTGCCGCCCTCAGCGCGTCGGCCGCGTCGTCCTTGTCGCATCCGGGCCCGCGCCTCGGCCTTCCCGGGGTTATGACCTCGCAGCAGGCAATGCCGTATGCGGCCATCGCCCTCACGAGCCCTGCGCCATAGGCGCCCGTGCACTCCACGCCTGCGGCCACGGGGCTGCCCAGCCTGCGGATCTCGTCGCACAGCTTCCTGTAACCCTCGGGGTCGGTGGCGAACTCCCCCGAGAAGAGCTCCGACCCTCTCGCGTCAACCACGCTGAGCCAGTTGGTTGCGGCGTGCGTGTCGACCCCTGCCCACACGGCGTCTTCCGCAACGTTCCCGTACTCCACCTTCATGCAAACCGCCTTCCTCGCTGTTAGCGCCGGGCGATTTTAGCCGCTAATAGTCAAACGA
>NZ_QRQS01000002.1:228-221090 GCF_003475605.1 Collinsella sp. AF31-11 | reverse complement strand
AGATATATTGCCAGACCGGAGGGGCCCCGGGGGCGGGAATCACGCACTCCATATTTTGTTCACAAATAAATAGATCCCTCAGTCGCGTCACTGAGGTTAAAACTGAAGCATTGGCTTCTGATATTGGCGATGACCAGCTGTTTTACGAGTATTGAGACATCGGTCATCTCTGGAGCGCTACTTTACTCCAAAAGTATCAGCTATTTGTTTCTCATCGGTAAAAGGCGGGTTTTGTTCGCCAAGCGTTCTTATATATAGATAGATACGGGTTCGAACCCATGAAAGGGCGAAAAAAAGACGGCCAACCGAAGTTGACCGTCTCAACAATCTTTGGTGGGCCGTCAGGGGTTCAGCCTGCTTCGCAGGCGGCCGCTGCGGCGCTTTCTCGCCTCGCGCGCTGCGCTGGCAAACGCTCTCGCGTTTACTCAGCTCCGCGCCCCGACGGGTTCGAACCCGTGTACCGGCAACAAAAAAGCGGCCGGCATCCGCCAGTCGCTTTTCTTTTCTATGGTGGGCCGTCAGGGGTTCAGCCTGCTCCGCAGGCGGCCGCTGCGGCGCTTTCGCGCCTTGCGCGCTGCGCTGGCAAACGCTCACGCGTTTACTCAGCTCCGCGCCCCGACGGGTTCGAACCCGTGTACCTGCAACAAAAAAGCGGCCGGCATCCGCCAGTCGCTTTTCTTTTCTATGGTGGGCCGTCAGGGGTTCGAACCCTGGACCTTGGGATTAAAAGTCCCCTGCTCTGCCAGCTGAGCTAACGGCCCGCGGGTGGCATTGTACCACGGTCTGGGTCTATTCCCAACTCCATTGGCCGTTCTGGAAAATCACAACTTCACGTCCATCAGGCGTAATGCCCGTAATATCGATGTCGTCCGTGCCGATCATAAAGTCAACATGCGTGCTCGAGACGTTAACGCCATGCTCCAGGAGCTCCTCCTTGGACATGTCATACCCGCCCTCGATGCACTCGGGGAAGCCGACACCCAGCGCAAGGTGGCAGCTGGCGTTCTCGTCATAGAGCGTATCGTAGAACAGAACGCCACTTTCGCGGATCGGCGTGTTCTTGGAAATGAGCGCGACCTCTCCCAGATGAGCAGCGCCCTCATCGGTATCGATGATGCTCGCAAGCGTCGCCTTGCCCACGCGGGCGTCGTAGTCCACCACACGGCCGCCCTCGAACTTAATCCAAAAATCGTCGACCTTGTTACCGTGGTGGATGAGCGGCATGGCCGAGTACACGATACCGTCGGCACGCATGCGATCGGGCGAAGTGAAGACCTCCTCGGTGGGGATGTTGGGGAAGAAGGGATGTCCATCGGGCGTCTTACCCTTGCCGCCGGCCCACTCGTGACCCTTCGTCATGCCAATCGTCAGATCGGTTCCATTTGCCGCGGTGTAATGCAGCCGGTCAAAACGATTGTCGTTCAGGAAGCGCAAGTTCTTTTCGAACGCCGCGTCATGAAGCTCCCAGTCGCTCTCCGGGTCCTGGCCATCGGCGCGAGCGGTGTGCAGAATCGCATTCCACAGCTTATAGATTGCAACCTCATCGGCGTCTCCCGGGAACACCTCGTGCGCCCAAGCCACGACCGGAGCGCCGGCGATGCACCACGGATTGATGTTGTAATCCAGTCCACGGCGGAAAACTTTGCACTGCGTATTCCTCGCCTTGGATGCCGCGGCCGGCTTGGCTGGATCGATGCCCTTGAGGGCTGCGGGATCCGCACCCTCGATAAAGATAAAGCAGGCACCGTCCTGGGCTAGGGAATCCAGCTGCAGGCGCTTCCACTCGGGCGTCTGCTCAAAATAGCTTTTATCGACATGCTCGTACGTGAGCCTCGTCACGGCATCATCGGCCCAAATGACCGTCACGTGGCCGGCGCCGGCAGCATAGGCCTCCGCGACCACCACGCGCGCAAACGGCGCGCACTCGACCGGAGACTGAACGACGACTTCCTGGCCGGGCTTGACGTTTACGCCCTTGCAGACAACCAGGCGAGCGTAGTTTTTAATCTTGGGCTCCAGGGCCTTCATGCCCTCCAGAGCTTCTTCAACCGTCAGGGCAGCTCGAATCATGTGCCACTCCATCTATCTATAGAACAGTAAAAAGGCGCGTCGCAAAAACGACGCGCCTTATATCTTAGCGATAAGTATGAATGCAAACGCTATTTCTTCTTGGAGTCCTTTTTGTCCTCCTCGGCAGCCGCGCGCTCAATAAGAGCGTTGAGCTTGTTCTCGGACATGCCCTCGGCCTGCGTGCGGTACATGTTGCGTAGGGGGCGGATGCGCACGAAGTCATAGATAAAGTCGCCCAAAATGATGACGTAGGACAAAACGATGCCGACCATCTGGACGGGGCTGGACACCATGCCAGCGGGAGCGAAGTACAGCGAAGCCCAAATGGCCACGACGAGCACCATGCCAATGGCGAGCACAATCCACCAGATGCGACGGCGCTTGGTGTAGTCCTCGTCCTGCTTGAGGAGGATATTCGACACCGTATAGATGCGGTCCTCCTTGGCGCGCTGCTTAGCCTTGCGGGCGCGCTTCTCCTCTTTAGAGAGGCCCTCGAGGTTCTCACCCTTCTCGAGCTCTTTGCGGCGTGCCTTAGACGAAGCCGGCACGACGCGAACGGAGCTCGCTGCTTGGCGGGCGGGCTTAGCAGATGCGGCAGACTTGCGCGCAACCCCGGTAACTTCGTGGGATTGCGTGCGCTTGTTCGTGGCGCTACGGGTACTCACTTATGCGTTCTCCTTCATGCTTTTGAACTGGGAGCCCGTGATGATCTGGAAGGCCTCGCGATAGCGCTCAGACGTGCCATCGATGACCTCGGCGGGCAGGTGCGGGGTCTCCCCCGTCATATCCCAGTTGGCCTTGAGCCAATTGCGGACGAATTGCTTGTCGTAGCTAGGCTGGATCTTGCCCTCCTCGTAGCTGGCAGCAGGCCAGAAACGGCTGGAGTCGGGCGTGAGGCACTCGTCGATCAGCGTGACCTTGCCATCTATGACACCAAACTCAAACTTAGTGTCGGCAATGATGATGCCACGGGTCGCGGCGTACTCAGCAGCGGCCTTGTAGATCTTGAGAGACAGGTCACGAATCTGCGTGGCGATGTCCTCGCCCACGATCTCGCAGCAACGCTCGAACGAGATGTTCTCGTCGTGGTCACCGATCTCGGCCTTCGTGGACGGCGTGAACAGCGGCTCGGGAAGCTTGGAAGCCTCGATCAGGCCCTCAGGCAGCTGGATGCCGCAGACGGTGCCGTTCTCGTCGTAGGTCTTCTTGCCCGAACCGGTCAGATAGCCGCGGACGATGCACTCGATAGGAATCGTCTGGGCCTTCTTAACCAGCATGGCGCGGCCAGCGAGGTAGTCACGATACTCAGCAAACTCCTCGGGGAAATCCGCCGGGTCGATGGAGACGAGATGGTTGGGGACGATATCGGCAAACTTGTCGAACCAGAACGCCGAGATGCGATTGAGCACCTCTCCCTTAAACGGAATCTCGTCGGGAAGAATGAAGTCGAACGCAGAAATGCGGTCGGTGGCGACCATCAGCAGGTTTTCACCGGCATCGTAGATATCACGAACCTTGCCACGGGAATCCGGACGACGCTCCATCGTTGTCACGTGAGTCACTCCTTACCTAAATACGACAGAAATGCGGGTTCTTTCCCACACGTTTTCGCAAACTCGGAGCGGCAGGGACGCGGCCCCTCCTTCACCGAATAGCGAAAAGCTAGTGCTCCATTGTAGTAGATGCCGCGTCCGCCGTGTGCTCGCGGGGCAGATGAATTGTAAAAGTCGTACCCTTTCCAAGCTCCGACTCCACGGATATGTAGCCATGGTGACGCTCGACGATCTGCTTGGTCACGGCGAGGCCAACGCCCAGGCCGCCAGCTTCGCGGGCGCGGCTGGCATCGGCGCGCCAAAAACGGCCGAAGATGCGCGACAGATCGTCCTTGGCAATGCCGATACCGGTATCCGAAACGGCAATACTGACATGCTTGCGGTCACTGAGCACCGACACCACGACCCAACCGCCCTCGGGGGTGTAGCGCATGGCGTTGCTCATGAGGTTGATGACGCATTGCGTGATCATATCGGGGTCGGCCTCGACGACATCATCGTGACCTTGGGTCTCGTCTGCAAAGCGCAAGCGCAGATCGCGGTCGACAAACAGGCGCTCCTGAGCGTTGACGATGGAGCGCACGAAGGGGACCATGTCCACCTGCTCAAGGTTGAGCGGCGCCGTGCTGTTTTCCATGCGCGAAAGGTCGAGCATCTGCTGCACCAGACGGGCAAGTCGACGCGTCTCGGAAGCAACGGTTTCCAAATGCTCATCATCGGTGGGATACACGCCGTCCTGCATGGCCTCGACCGTTGCAAGCATGGCCATAAGCGGTGTGCGAAGCTCGTGCGCGACATCCGAGGTCAGGCGCTTTTCGTGCTTCATATCCTTCTCGAGCGAGGTGGCCATCTCGTCAAAGGTCTCACCCAGCTGATCGATTTCGTCATCGCCGCGCAAGCCCGTGCGAGCGGATAGATCGCCATCGCGAATTTGCTTGGCCGTGCTGGTAATACGATGAATCGGCTTGGTGAGCATGCGCGACATGAGCGATCCGATAACGACCGAGATGCAGACTGCCACAACCGCGGCAAGGGCCATGGCGTTAAAGGTCTTCTCTCTAAACGCAGAATCTGCCTTGGTGAGCAGGGCGTCGGAGCCGATGGCCCATAGCTTTACCTGTCCGACATGCTCGCCGGAAGACGTTATGATTTCGACGTTGGCAACACTATCGGAGTCGGTGGGCGCCGACGAAACCGGGCTATGCGAGGCCTTTTTACCGCTCGAGCTGCTCGACGCCGATTCGCTCTCGCGCACATCGGCGGTCGCACTTGCCGAAGGCCATGAGTCGTCATAAACGATCACGCCCTTTTTGTTGACGACCTGCATGCCCAGATCGTCGGACACCAAACTCGATGTCGCGACCGTGCGCAGCTCGCCCGCCGTCCAATTGCCGTTTTCCTCGTACGACGTCGCAAGCTTTTCGGCGGCAGAATTGGCGATCTCAACGATATTGGAACGCGTGTAATCCGAAAAGACGGTGCCCCATACAACGGAGACAACGCCCACCAGCACCAATACCGTCATGAGCGACGTCAGGGCAAAAGCCAGGGCCATACGCGAGGGATAGCTCATCGTTGGCCGTGAATCGGAACGAGGCGTGTTCCAACTTGCTTTGGAACCCGCCTCGTTCTCCTGCTTGTGCTTTTGTCCGATTTCAAAGCGCGCAGGTGTCATATGTGATTTCCCTATTTCTCGTCCGCCTTATCGGTCTTGGCCGGGGCCTCGAAGCGATAGCCAACACCGTGGACGGTGTAGAGCCACTTAGGCTTCTTGGGGTCGTCGCCCAGCTTGGCGCGAAGGTTCTTCACGTGGCTGTCGATGGTGCGCTCATAGCCCTCAAAGTCGTAGCCGAGAACCTTCTCAACCAGCTCCATACGGTTGTAGACACGACCGGGATGACGAGCAAGCGTGGTGAGCAGCTTAAACTCGGAAGCGGTCAGGTCCACTTCCTTGTTCTCGACCAAAATCTTGTGGCCCGAGATATCGATGACCAGATCGCCGAAGTCGAGTACCTCGACGGCGGGCTCGTCGGCCTGATGGGCACGGCGGAACAGAGCGCGAACGCGCGCAACAAGCTCGCGCGGCGAGAACGGCTTGATCAGATAGTCGTCGGCTCCGAGCTCGAGGCCGATAATACGGTCCTCGATCTCGCCCTTGGCGGTAAGCATGATAATAGGCACATCCGAGGTGTCGCGAATGGTGCGGCAAACGCGCTCGCCGGGAATCTTAGGGAGCATGAGGTCGAGCACGACCAGGTCGAACTGATGCTTCTCGAACTCCTCGATAGCAGACTGGCCGTCGCCCACGCCCACAACCCAATAGCCCTCGCGCTCGAGATAGGCAGCGACAGCGTCACGGATTGCCTTCTCATCCTCGACCAGCAGAATCTTTTTTGCATCTGAAGCCATAACACGGCCCCCCTGTCTCAATTAGCTAAGAACAAGCCCATTTTAACGCACCTATGCCCACCGAGCACCGCTGCAGTGCGGCGGCTCGGCGGGCGGTACTCACAATTACAACGCGTTTATTCCCCCGTTGGCGCCTTTTTAACCCCTCGGTACTAAAGAGAGAATAGGCGGGCAGTGACCGTCTCGGGGATTCCCTGGCTGTTGCGTACCGTGGCATAGGTCAAAAACGTATTCGATTTACCCGCCGTAGCTGGATAATCGCCATATTCAAGGGCGCGGTCGGGCGACAGCAGCGAGCCATAGGTTTTGGCGGAGGTATCGATCAGAAAATGCGATGCCTGAACCTTAACCAGATATTTGTTCTTCCTGCCGGCAGCACATGCAAGCGGCTCACGCGACAGGAATAGGAAGGTCCCGTTCTCGTTGCCAATATAGGTGCCCATGTTTCCAAGACTTCCCACGCCGTTATAGGTCGCCTCGATGGAGAACACAAATGTGTCACCCATATATACGGCCTCAAAGGGAGACACCGAGGAGGGAAGGACCAGCTGAGCCCTTTTGGTATTGTTACCGTCCGTCAGGTCAATCGCCGTCATGCCGTAGTAGACACCCTCGTCATTGCGCACGCGCGGGGATATGGTCAAGATACCGTCACTCACGCGCGGGGCAGATGCAAAGCGACCCGTTGACTTCCAAATGGTCTCGACCTTTGCCTCATCGAGCGAACGGCGGTAGCAATACGAATCGCTACTCGTCTTATTTCCGCCCGTTGAGGGCATCTTGTACCAAATGACAGACGATTCGAACGCCGTAAACATCGGCGGATCGTAGTCCTTGCCGCCTCGGTCGAGCTCAACCACATCGCCGACAAGCGACGCGCCTGCCATACTTTGCGCATAGAGCTTCCATGACGAGTTCGCAAAGTTCATCTCGACCCAAGCAAACACGCCATCGCCGGCGCGGACATCGTAAAACGAATATCCCGTACCTTCGACGGGATCCTCGATAAGCGTCGTGAGCGAGCCATCGCCCAGGTTGAGCACACCAAGCGTATTGGCATGCAGGGCAGAAGCAGGCGCCATCATCGCGGCAGCGTAGTCACCATCGCAGTAGTACAGTAGCGTGCCCAGCGGCAGCGTCCACGAGGCCGCAGGCTCAAGATCGATATCAACAGCTTCGTACTCATCCGTAATCGAGACAATCTTTGAGTCGTCTTTGATAACCTGTGGCTCGCCGGCAGCGTCGTCGCTGGTACCCGTTTTCTTTGAGCATCCGGCAAGCACCGTGGCAGCGCCCGCGGCAGCCCCTCCGAGCACAAAGCCGCGGCGCGATATTCCGTTCTTGATCTGGTCGGCGATACTCATTAGGCGATCTCGGCGCGAGCGGCCTCGATAGCGCGCGTGAGCTGATCGGCGCAAGAAGTCTTCTTCATACCGCAGGTATTACCAGCGAGAACCTCGATGACGCGATCGGCAGGAGCGCCCTCGACCAGCTTGGAGATAGCCTTGAGATTGCCGTTGCAGCCACCGGTAAACTCGACGCCCACCACCTTGTTGCCGTCATCGGACAGGTCAAGGTGAATATTGCGAGCACACACGCCCTGAGGCTTGTAATCAAACGAAATCATGCGATCCTCTCTCAGAATGTTATTCGAGACGACTATTATCCCCGTCTTTCCCTAAATGCAACGAGGCGCTTTGCCGGCAACACACATTACCAGCAAAGCGCCCTAAAAAGCTAACGTTATGCCCGAACCTACTCGAAGCTCAGCTGCTCCAGGCGATCGAAGACCGTGTCGATACGGGTGAGGAAGTCCCACGGATCAAAGATCTCGTCGAGCTTCTCCTGGCTGACGGTGCAGCGCGGGTCGGCCTCGAGACGCTCCTTAAAGGTGGGACCGGAGACGCAATCCTGCACCTCGTGCCAGGTAGCCATGGCGTTTTCCTGCACGATGGCATAGGCATCCTCGCGGGTGATGCCCGTATCGACGAGGGCCAGCAGGACCTTGGAGGAGAAGATGAGGCCGCGAGTCTTGTTGAGGTTGGCCATCATGCGAGCCGGATACAGCTGCAGGCCGTCGATAACGCGGATAAGGCACTGGAACATGTGGTCGAGTGCGATAAAGCTATCGGCCTGGGCGACGCGCTCGGCAGAGGAGTGCGAAATGTCGCGCTCATGCCACAGGGCGACATTGTCGAAGGCAACCTGGGCATTGGACTTCACGACGCGCGACAGGCCACAGACCTTCTCCATGGTGATGGGGTTGCGCTTGTGCGGCATGGCGGAGCTGCCCTTTTGGCCCTTGCGGAAAGGCTCCTCGGCCTCGAGCGTATCGGTCTTCTGCAGGTTGCGGACCTCGGTAGCAATGCGCTCGCAGGTGGCCGCTGTAGTGGCAAGGACGCCGGCCAGGTAGGCATGATGGTCGCGGCTGATGACCTGCGTGGACAGCGGATCGTGAACCAGACCCAGGTGCTCGCAGACATATTCCTCGACAAACGGCTCGATGGAGCTATAGGTACCGACGGCACCCGAGATAGCGCCAAAGGCAACGTTCTTGCGGGCGTCCTCAAGACGATCCAGATCGCGCTTGAGCTCCCATGCCCAAGAGCCAAACTTCATACCGAAGGTCATCGGCTCGGCATGGATGCCATGGGTGCGACCGGCACAGAGCGTGTTGCGCTCCTCGAAGGCGCGGCGCTTGCAAATCTCGCCGAGTTTTTTGACGTCCTCGATAATCAGGTCACAGGCCTGGGTGAGCTGGTAGCACAGAGCCGTATCGCCCAGGTCGGAGCTGGTCATGCCATAGTGAACCCAGCGGCTGGGCTTGGGGTCGCCCTCGGGGACATCGGCGTCGATGTACTCCTTCATGTTGGTCAGGAAAGCAATAACGTCGTGGCGCGTGACTTCCTCGATCTCGTCGACCTTTGCCTTCTCAAAGTTGGCGTGGTCGCGGATCCACTGGGCTTCGTCTTTAGAAATGCCGATCTTGCCGAGCTCCGCCTGGGCCTCACAGGCCAGGACCTCGATCTCCTGCCAAATGGCGTACTTATTCTCGAGGGAGAAGATGTGTCCCATCTCCGGGCGGGTATAGCGATCGATCATAGCGGCTCCTTTTTGGTTATTGGCACGTTGGTCGTAACCCAACCATTGTACCGTGCGCGGGTGCGAGTATGGACAGTAGGCATGAACCTAACATTTTGGAATTGGAGCGGGCAACGGGACGTCCGCGCGCCCGCGTCGCGGACGCGCACCGGCTGTGGGCGATCTCCTCGGATTCACGGAGACGATGGGGAGGCTTTGTTGAATTGGCCGTCCCGAGGTCTCCCACGCTCGATGGAGCGGGCAACGGGACGTCCGCGTATTTGCTTCGCAAATCCGCACCGGCTGCGGTCGGCATGCTCCGGTCCACGGAACCGCTGAAGGAGACCCGGTCGAGCCGTGTGTCCCAGCGTCTCCCTTTGCTGGGGGAGCGGGCAACGGGACGTCCGCGTATTTGCTTCGCAAATCCGCACCGGCTTCAGGCGCCTGCCGGCGCCTTCGCCTGCTCGCTACAAACGCTTCGCGTTTGCTTTACGCTCGCACCCTGTCGGGTTCGAGTCCCGGCACTTTATTGAAAAAAGCACGGCACCGTGATGGTGCCGTGCTTGTGCTCTTAACTGGAGCGGGCAACGGGACTCGAACCCGCGAGTGTCAGCTTGGGAAGCTGATGCCTTACCACTTGGCGATGCCCGCTTGTGTGTTGGCTAGTATAACGCGGTTGTCTTGTTCGATACAAGGGTGGCGATGCTTGTTTTAGCTGTGGAGATTCGTTTGAATATCACATCAATTGTGGAGACGAGGACCTTTGACCTCCTGTTCTCCCTATCTTCTACCTGCGCTTTTGTCTGATTGTTGTATTTGAGCTCAATTTGTCAGGAATTGGGCAAGCTTTTGGTCAGGCTCCGGTACTTACCCGCATGAACCTCGGCTGTAGCCTCATCCTACGCGCCGCAGCCTCCCCGTGCGGCGCACGAGGGATAAGGAGCAGCCATGTCCAACGCACCCACGCACTCTGTCCACAGCGCAATCGCAACAGGTCCGCTGCTCCTGCTCCTCTTCCTGCTTTTCAGCTGTCTGGCACCGGGAGCCGCATTTGCCGTCGATGGCTACGATCAGCTCGGCTTCCGCACCATTAGCGACGATTGTGGACCCTTCTTCATCGGCAAATATGAAGCTCAGGACGCCTCGATTGCCTACTGCATGAACCAGGAACGCCCCGGGCCCACCAAGCCGGGCGGCCCATGGCTCAACTTTGATCAAGGCTGGGTGTGGCTCGACGACGAGTTCGCGGCAATCGTTTGTCACGGATATCCTACCGCCGCGTCGTTTGGCGGTTATCATCTTTCACCAGATCGCGCCCGCGCCGCCACCCAGCTTGCCGTATGGATGCTCAACGGCACTACCCATGTCGACGGCACCTACTCCTACACGACCGCTCAGGGCAAAACCAAGAGTGGGCACTTTACCGCCGACAATGAAGTCGTGGCGGCTGCGCGGTGGCTCCACGACAACGCAAAATCAGGAAGCATCAAAGCTGCTCCGCACCGCGCGCGGCGCTATTTTGGAACCGTATCGAGCGGCAGCAAACGTCAAGACATGCTCTATGTACTGCCGGCGGTCTCTGTTTCCTTCCAAAAGCAGTCTGCGAACACCGTTATTACCAGCGGAAACAATACCTATCAGTTTGACGGGGCAACATTCGCTGTTTTTGAGAGCGCCAGCGACGCACGTGTCGGCACCATCCAGATGGACGGCAACGGTCGAGCGCAGGCAGCACTTCTGCCCAATACGGCATACTACCTAGTTGAAACGAAGGCGCCGGCCGGCTATGTCCCCCGTCGTGATCGCATCGCCTTTACCACGGGGAATGACGGTGGACAGGTCGCCATTGATGAACAGCCCGGCACCATCAACCTGTGTATCGTAAAACTCGATGCCGCGACGAATGCCGGCCCCCAGGTGGGATCTTCACTCGCAGGAGCAGAGTTCACGTGTGTGTCGCAATCAACCCCCGGATGGGCGCAAATCCTCACGACCGACGAAAGCGGTCGAGCCACCCTCACCGATGTCCCCCTAGGAACCTTTACCATCTATGAATCAAAAGCCCCCGAGGGCTACCTGCCATCCAACGACAGCTGGTCCTATACCGTTGGAGCCGACCAGCTCGGTGATTCAGGCGTGGTCGAGATCGAATCGCGCGTTTCCGATATCCCCATTGCGTTTGACCTTGAGATTTCCAAATTCAAGGACTACGGCAATAGCGATCAATCCGGCCTGGAGCAGCCGGCGGGAGGTGTTGTCTTTGAGGTTGTCAGCAACAGCTCTCAGCAGGTTGTTGGCACACTGACCACAAACATCTATGGCTTTGCCTCCACCAAAGATCAGCCCGAGGCATGGCTCGGCGCAGGCAAGCGACCCGCCGGTGTCCACGGAGCCATCCCATACGACCGCGCCGGCTACACGGTTCGCGAGGTTCCGGAAACCGTCCCCGAGGGTTTTAAACGGGCAGGGGAATGGACCGTCGGGGCCAATCAGATTTCCGACGGCGCCGAGCTTCAATATATCGTGGACAACCACGCTCTGTCGACGCATCTCCAAATTGTAAAACGCGATGCCCAAACAGGCGCTTCTGTTCCACTAGCCGGATTCACCTTCCAACTACTCGACAGCAATCACGAACCTGTCTCACAAACTTGCTGGTATCCAGCACATAACGTAATGGACACCTTTACGACTGACGCGACCGGGACCATCACACTGCCCGAATCGCTCGTGCCGGGCACCTATTATGTACGCGAAACCTCGGCCAAAGAGCCCTATCTCGTCGGCAAAGAGATCGAGGTAAGTATACCCGCCGACATGAACCTAACACCCGTTGCAATCGCCTCGTATTATGACCACGCCGCGACCGGAAACATCAGGATCGTTAAAACCGATGCCGTAGACGGCAGCAGCCTCGCGGGCGCCATCTTTGAGATCCGCGCCTCGGGTGATATCGTGCGCCCCGACGGTAGCATTGCCGCGCTCGACGGTGAGACTGTCACTACTGTCATTACGGATGAAGCTGGAGAAGCGCGCGCGGACGACCTCCCGCTGGGATCTGGTACCGCGCACTACGAGGTTGTCGAGACTCAAGCGCCGGCAGGCTTCTTACTCGACCGGACGCCCTATATCGTAGACCTCGCTTATGCCGACCAAAAAACGCCCGTTGTAGAAGCACGGCTTAACGTATCCGACGATTACACCAAGGTTGATATCTCCAAGGTCGATGCAAGCGGAGAGCAGGAAGTGAAAGGCGCACAACTCACCTTATATGGTCCCGATAAAACCGAAATAGACTCCTGGACCTCATCCGACAAGCCGCACCGCGTCGAACATCTTGCACCCGGCACCTACTCGTTGCGCGAAATGATGTCTCCGCGGACCTATGACCTTGCCGAGGAGATAACGTTTGAAATAAAGGATACGGGAGAAGTCCAATCCGTCGCGATGAAGGATGCGCCCATCGAGATCAAAGGACAGGTCGACAAGCGTCAGGAGCTTGTCCAACCTATCGGGAAGGGTCTGCTGGCCAACGGCGATGGTAAAAATCGCGCCGCAACGCAAACCAATACGGACGGACTTTTCTCCTATACCATCGACGCTCGAAACGATTCAGCTACCTGGGTTGATGAGTTCACAATTACCGATGATCTTGAGTGTGCCGAGGACGATGCGGCGAGATTCGTCTCAATCGAAACTCCCGTCGCCATCGGCGACCTCAACGGTCTGTGCAACGTGTGGTATCGCACGACGCCGTTGGACTCGACAGACGTCGATGAGCCGGCAAACGCGACACTTGACGATGGGCACGAAAATCCTTGGCTTGAGTCCGACGAGGTAAAGGAGAGCCTTGGTGAGGACTGCCGCCTCGTCGATTACGACGGCTGGCACCTCTGGAAGGCGGATGTCTCGACCACGGAATCCACCACACTCGAGGCGAAAGAACTCGACCTTGCATCCAATACCGTCGTAACGGGTATTCGCATTGAATACGGTGCAGTAGCCGCCAACTTTACGACTCGAAGCGATGCAGATTCCTGGACCCGCGATGATCTCAAAGATGAGCACGACGACCTTGACGATGCCAAAGCAATCCTTGGCACAGACGCTCGGGGCGCAGTCGTGCACATGCAGGCAACGTCGGCTTATACGCCCCAAACCGCACTCACCAACAGCGCGCGCGTCGATCTTTGCCGCAACGGCGGCGGCGATAAACTTGAGTCACATGACGAGGACCGTGTCATTCAACGCTGTACCCTACCGCAGGACCTACCGGCAACAGGATCAGTTCCCATCGCCGCTTGCATCACCGCGCTCCTTACCTCGGGTGCCGCAGCCATATGGTTCGCTCGCCTTAGGTCGATCCCAAAGAAGCTCTAGCGCGATAAAAAAGCGGGCGCGCCAGTCCCCCGGCTCGCCCGCTTTCAATCATTTAAATCGCCGTATCTACTCTGCAGACGAAGATCCACCATCAACGATTGCCTGCTCGGACTCAGGAATCCCATCGGCACCCGTGCTCTGTTCTTGCTCCACCTCTTCGCTGATTACGGAGGCGGGGGTCGAGCCCTTCGCACCCACGATGTAGGCAGCCCCAAATCCTAACGCAATGGCGATCAAGGTCAAAATCACGTAGACAGGCCAATGGCGCTTAATATACGAAAACACGTTGACTCCTTAGAGCTCCGTCTACGAACGGCGGATAACCTCGGTCACGACCTCGGATACCGTGGCAATGTTCGTCGGGTTGACATTGTGGGGCAGGTCGTCCTCGGTACGAGCGCAAGCCAGGCGCGTGCCGTCCACGCCGGCGATGGTGAGGGCTCGGCGGCTCGCCTCGAGCGCGGAGTAGGCATCGGTCTTGGCATAGGGCATCTCGAGCGCGCCACAATCGACATGGAACGACTTGCACACCTTGCTGACCAGGTTCATGATGCGGCGATCGCCCTTGAGCAGCTGCTGTTCGCCCTCAATCGTCACCACCGAAAGCCTACCGGCGCCGACGGATTCAAGATTGATGAAGAATACGCCGCGGAGCTTATCGCGATGCGAAGCCAAGAAGGCCTTCATACCGGCGCCATCACAATCCGAGGCGCCCGTTGCCACAAACCAGATATCGTGACCGAGCAGCTCATCATCGCCCATAGAGGCGACAGCCGAGAGCATATCTTCGGAAGAAGCGCCGTCGGAAGACGTAGCGCCGCCCTTCCAGCCATCGTTATCGTCCTCGAAATTATCCCACGAACCGATGCCGCGACCGGACTTCTTGGCATCGTAATCGTCTTCGACGCCCAGCCAATCACTCATGCTGTCCTGTTCGTTTTTCTTTTTACGACCGAACAGGCCGCCCAGGCCGCGCTTGCGAGACTTGGGTGCCGCCGGGGCGGGAGCCGAAATAGTCTCGATCGGCTGAGCGCCCGACGCAACGGGCATAGGAGGCGCAACGGGTGCCGATGTGGGTTCGGGACCCTGAGCGGTAGCAAAGGGGTCGTTGACCTGTGCGGAGGGGTCGGGAAGGTCGAACAGCGACGTGCGAGACGCAACGTTTGTCTGCTTCATCGACGGCAGCGACGGATCGGGAACCGAAGCCAGCGGAGACGAGGAGGGTGCAGGCGACGGTGCCGACGCCGGATCGGGAACATTCATCTGCGGACGCGGCGATGCTTGGGAGGAAATCTGGGCCATAAGGGAATCGACCGTTTCGTCCTGAGTGGGAGCGACATCGACAACCGTGGCACCGGAACCACTCGGGATCGGCATGGTGAAAATCTGCGTGGAGTAAGGCCTCGACCCATCTGTCTCGGGAGCCTCGGAAACCGCAGGCACTTCCTCCTGCTCGACCTCGGTCGAATCACCTTGATCGGCTGCCGCGTATTGCTCTTCGTCACAGTTGACCTCGACGGGCTCGTGCCCGACGACATCTTGGATTTCGGCAGCATCAATAGGCTCGTCATCGTCTGCCGCGTCGCCCTGCTCATCGGAAACAGGAAGGGGCTCGGCAATCGCGGTGCCTTGCTTTTCAAACGTTATCGTGGAATCGAACTGTGCGGCATCAAACGACATGGTGCTATCGACGTGCTGCTGAGCCTCGAAAGACGTCGTCGCCTCAGCAACATCCGCGGACGCCGGTTGCTGGGACTCAAAGGACGTCGTAGCTTCGGCAGCGTCGACGGGCACGGACTGCATAGCCTCGTTCTGCTCGAGCTCTTGCGCCGCGCGCTCACGTGCCGCCTCGGCTGCCTGCTGCTGAGCGATAGCCTCCTGCTCGGCAGCCTCGCGTGCGGCAGCGCGCTTCTCCTCGAAATCGTCGACAAATTTCTTGCCCTTTGCAAGCGCACCCTTAAAGAAGTTGGAAGCACTGGCGCCAATCGAAGAGAACGCGGATGCAATATCGGCATGGGGCGTTGCCGCGGGAATCTCGGCCGAGAAATCAGTATCGCTCTCGTAAGACACGCGCCTCGGCTGTTCAACGTAATCGTCGTCAGACTCGTCCGTAACGTCTTGCGCCGGCGCGGCGGGAGCCAAAATGTCCAGTCCTGCCGCGGGATCGATCGCGGACACCGCCTCGGGCTCGGCAACGGCAGCGGTAACCGCGGCAGACTCATCATCCACGGCGACAACGGGCGCAGGTGCAGTCACGACGGGGGCAGGCTCGGGCTCAAACGTCGGCTCCTCGCCTTCCTCGTAATCGAGCGTGCAGGACTCGGGAAGCATTCCGAGCGCACGGATGGCATCCGAACCAAAGCGGATGTTGCCGGCGGCATTGCGATAGAGCTTGGGCTCGGGCTCGGCCGCGACAGGCTCCTCCGCCGGCTCGGCAGCGGGAACCTCGTCATTGAACTCTTCGGCCTGGACAGCCTGATTCTGATCCTCGGGCACGATGGCGCCAATCAGCGTCTCGTCGGCAGACGCACCCTCAAAGCCCTCGATCTGCTCGTCGAAAGCCTCGCCCTGTTCGGGCTCGGTCTGAGCGTCGGAAGCAATCGGCTGGCCGAACTCGTCCTCGGCGTAGGTAGGCTCTTCATACTCGATGGTGTTGCCGTAGTCGTTTTGCTGTTGGGCCGCGGCATACTCCGCCGCTGCGCGCGCCATTTCCTCGGCACGACGCTTCTGCTCCCCAAAATAGGTATCGAACGGAACATCGTCGGGAAACTCGTTTTCGCCCTGGAAGGGAGCAACGTTGTCCATAACGCCGAGCATAGCGGCGACAGAAGACTTGTTGCACACTGCGCCGGACGTATAGGGAAGCACAAAACGGTTAGAAATGATGTTTGCCGCGTTGGCGAGCGCAACGAGGGAAGCGAGGATCGCGACAATCCACAGCAGAACCTTGAGCGCGCCGGGGAGCGGCAGGATACGCAAGATGGCAACGGCAGCAGGGGCAACCGTGGCAACGGGCAACAGCTTGGCGATGAGCGCACGATAAGAAGCATAGGGCTCGCGGGCGAGCAGCTCAGCACGGGGAGAGTCGTAGTGTGCGACAACGACCACCGGGCGGTTGCGCGGAGACGCGAGCGGGCCCGAGGCCTTGTGGTAGGCGATGACATTTTGGCTCACGCCCGTCTTGCCCAGGCGCGAAACCACGGGGTGGCCCGTGCGTTCGAGCACGTAAAGAACGGCGCCGGCAATGGCCAGCAAGGTGCCGACCAAGCCGTTGCCGCCGCCGATGCCCATCAGTAGGGCGCCGGCAAACGCAAGAATACCGGTAACGGCAAATGCCAACCTACTGGGCGCCGGGGCATTGAACTCCTGAACCTCTGGATCAAAGCCGTGGTTGCGGAAGATCTGAGCGATATCCTCGGCAGCCAAGCGCTCTTCTTCGCTGCATGCCGGCGTAATGCCGGTGTTCTGCAGCAGGTGGTTAATATAGTTCTGGGTGTTCGCCATGTGCGCTCCACATCCATAATCCGACAAATAGGCCCAATGCATGCACATTAGAACCGTATATAGTCGAAAGTATACCCCGAGCGAGCGCAAACGACCGAATTCGGGCCATCTTAACGCCCCGAGCGGACAAGGATATAGCCTAATCTCCATATCGGACTAAAATCATGGCAGCAAACCACCTTCTCATGCGAGGACTCTATGACGGCAAGCGACGCGACCGCGACAATTAAAAAGGAAAATTCGGAGCCCAGTTTCGATAAAACGGCTCAGCGCATCCTCAATCTTTTCTTTGTGCTCAACAGCTCCCCCGAACCGCTGACGACCGAGCAGATCGTCTTGGATTCTGACCTGGGATATGGCTCGGGCAACATCGACTCTGATAAGCGCAAGTTTCGGCGCGATCGTGACAAACTGCTCGAACGCGGCATCCTAATCAAGGAGGTTCGCCCTGCCGGCGCGCAGGAGACCGAGGAAAGCTCGTGGACAATCGACCGCGAGCACACGTTTGCAGCAGGTGGCCTCATCACCGCAGACGACGCCGACATCCTACTCAACGCCATCGACCAAACGCTTGCAAGCGGCTCTTCCACCTTTGCCGCACCACTTGCCGATATTCGCTCCAAGATTGCCTACCTCACCGGCAGGACGACGGCGGACGAGGCGACGATCAGCCGCTCTCCCACCGTCGATGCGGTTTGGAGCGCCTTTGCCGAGCGATGCGCGCTGCGATTTTTATATCAGAACGGACGCGGTGAGCAAAAAGAGCGTACCGTCTGCGTCTACGGCATGTTCGAGCGCGAGGGCGTGGCGTACTTCTGCGGCCTCGACAATGCCACCGACGACATCAGGACATTCCGCTGCGACCGTATCGTTCGCGCTTGGCGTCCTTCGAAGGCCTACACCATCCCTGCGGACTTCAACCTCAACGACTACCTGTTCTTTGAATTCGATTTTGCCGACCGACCGTCCGTTGCAGCTACGTTCTCATTCGCCCCTCAGACGCAGATCGATATGATCAACGGTCTCACGCGCGGGCGAGGTAAGCTCGCACACACCGATGCGGGATGGATCTGGACCGTTGACGTGCGCGACCTTGAAGCCGCCGCTTCATTTTGCATGGCCCACGCCATGGACGGCATGAGGCCCATGGCCCCCAAATCGCTCAAACAGGCGTGGAACCACCTCATCGAAAGGACGGTGCACGAGCATGCCCGTGCGTAAACTCACCAGCGAGCAGAGGCTCTCGCGCGCCATCGACATCATGGAGGCCCTCTACGCCGCCGGCGAGAACGGCATGACTCGAAACGAGATTTGCAGTCGCTTTGACATCACGGGGGCGTCGCTCGACGAGATTCTCGAGATCGTCTCGACGCTCGCGGACCGAGAATCGGGCGCGCGCATCATCTGCGAATGCCACGGCGAGCGTGTGGTCCTCACCGGTGACGCCGGTCGTGTGCTACCGCTGCGCCTGAGTGCCGCCGAGGGCGCCGTGCTCAACCACGAGCTTGAATCGTTGGGGATCGAGCCGCAGACGGCGGCTCGGATTCGATTTGCTCTTCTACCCGAAGAGCTCGGCTATAACCAGCGCGTCTTTGACACCGTCAACCACGGGTCGCACTGGCAGCAGCTGAGCTGCGCCATTCAGGACGGCGTTCGCTGCCGTATCTCGTATCGCTCGATGGACGATGCACGGCCACGCGAGCGTCTGGTCGACCCCTTGCGCATTACGGCAAACGGCGACCAAACATACCTGATTGCCTGGGACATCGCAGTCGATGAGCAGCGCACCTATCGCATGGATAAAATCGAGGGACTCGCCTTAACGGAAGACTCCGTCGTGCCTCACGCACCGGACGTCGCATCCCTCCACGATTCCCTTGCCCGGACGCAGCGCAGCGCAAAGCTCTTGATGCCATTCGATATGGCGGAGCATCTGGACTGGGCCGGCATCACCCTAATCAAGCGCAGCGGGACAGACATGGCAACGGTAACCGTACATTACGGCTCCGAGCGTTGGCTGCTGAGCCAGATAATCGCAGCGGGCGGAGCCATCCGCATCTTGGATGACCCCGCCCTGTCAAAGCGTCTGTGCGATATGGCAAAAACCCTCGTCTGTCCGCTTTAGCGCCGCCGCTCGTGGCGTGCACGCCACAGCTGTAGATAGTGCCCAATCTGCGCCGATTCGATGCGCTGGTAGGAGCTCGTGGGCAGCGACGTTAAGAACTTCTTGCCATAGCCCTTCGTCACCAGGCGAGGATCCGCCAAGATCAGCACACCGCTATCGGTCGACGAGCGAATCAAACGCCCCGCGGCCTGCTTAACCTCGAGCACCGCCTCGGGCAGCGAATAGCGCGCCCATGCGCGGTCTTCGCGCAGGTTGCGCTCGCACGAGAGCGGGTCCGTGGGGCTTGAGAACGGCAACTTGGGAATGATGACGCAGCGCAGCGTCTCGCCGCTGGCATCAAACCCCTCCCAGAAGGCCTTGAGCGCAAAAAGCGACGAGGTCGGTTCGTTGATAAACCGGTCGCGCAGGCGACGAGGAGATGAGTTGCGCTGCTGGCAGTTGAGCTCCAGACCCGCACGGGCCATCTTGGGCTCAACGCGGGCGTATAGGTCCTCCATGTCGCGCCGATTGGTGAACAACGTGAGCACCGATCCGCCCATGGCAAGATGGGCGTCGACCAGTACGCGCTCGAGCGCCGTAAGATAGCTCTCACGATCGCGCGGATCGGGGATATCGCCCGCAACGACTACAGCCATGTTCGAATCGAAGTCGTAGCTCGAATCCAAGTGCAGCGATGACGACGTTGAAGCACCGATGCGATCAAGGCCGACCGCATGGTTAAAGTGCTCAAAGCTTTTGGACACCGTCATGGTCGCCGAGGCAAAGATAGCCGTGTGAACCTCGGGTAGCCACTCGGTTGCCAAAGCCTCGCCAATGTCGATGCGCTCTGCGGTCATCGACTCTCCGCCGGCACGAAGTCTGCGATTGACCTGCAGCGAATACACGTAGTGCTCATCGGTGCCATCAATGATGAGTTTGAGGTTCTCGGCCAGCTCGTGCAGGCGGCGCGAGATATCACCCAGGTCGACAACAACCTCGGGCTTGTCGGCGGCGACGGCTTGCACCAGCGCGTCGACGCTCTTGTCAGCTTGTTCCAATGCGTCGATGCCAGTGTAGGCCGACTGTAAGAAATCATGCCAGTCGTCTGATTCGCGCAGCTCGGGGCCAATCCATAGATTGGCATTGTCATAACCCCCACGCGCACGGCGGCCGAGCTCGCGAACGCCATCGAACACGTCGGCGATTGCCATGCTCGCGCGGGCAACCGTCGACGTCGCCTTGGCAGTAAGGCCCAGATAGAGCGTAGAGCCCTCGGAGGTTGCCAAATCACGGGAAACCTGGCTTAGCGCGCCGGTGCTCGAGCCACCCAGGCGCTCGAACAGGACGCGTGATTCGTCCGCCGACACCACGCGCGCCCACTGACGGCGCGCCTCGCGCTCGATGGAATGGGCCTCGTCGATTACCCAATGACGAATCGGCGGCAAAATCCTGCCCTCGGCCGCGACGTTGCGGAACAGCAGGGAATGGTTGGTGACCACCACATCGGCATGCGTCGCACGACGGCGAGCGCCGTGGACCAAACATTTATCAGGGAAAAACGGGCAGAGGCGACGAGCACACTCGCGCGAGGCCGTCGTAAAGTCGGGACGGTTGACGCTGCGCCACCGAATGCCGAGCGAGTCGAGGTCGCCATCGGCTGATTGGCAGACGTACGCCATAATGACCGCGACCGCCGTGAGCGTGTCCGCCGGATCGCGCTTGGTGGTAATCTCGACCTGGCCGCGGCTCATGCGCTCAAGCTTGCGCAGGCACGGATAGTGGTCATACCCCTTGAGAGCGCAAAATGACAGACCACCGTCCAGTTGCTCCGCAAGTTTTGGCAGCTCATGGTACATGAGCTGGTCGGCAAGATTGTTCGATTTGGTCGCAATACCAACCGTGATGTTGTTACGGCGTGCTGCCTCGGCAAAAGGCACCAGATAGGCCATCGATTTGCCGACGCCGGTGCCTGCCTCAATTACTCGATGAGTGCCCGTGACCAGCGCATCGCGGACCTCGAGCGCCATCGCGATCTGCTCATCACGCGGCTCGTAGGTGGGATACATGCGATTGACCAGGCCACCTGGCGCATAGTCTGCCTCGATCTCCTCACGACTCGGCATCTTGAGAACCGGCAGTTCATCGGCGTCCACCCGATCGTCGGCGCGATCGGCCTTGAGAACGTCAGCACGAGCGGCGCTGAGAGAGAAGATGGAACCAGGGTTCTGCCCTGCCAAGAATGAGAAGATAGGACGATAGGACCAAGGCACGTCCGGATGCATGTCGGCTAGGCGCGCCATGAGGCCCTGGGGCAAGTCGGTGAGCGCCACGAGCAACACGCGCCATACGCCACACAGGGCGTCGACGTCGGCATTGGCACGGTGTGATACCGAGTCGCAGCCAAACAGATCGGCCATAAAAGACAGCTTGTGCGAGGCCAGGCGCGGAAGCGCGATGCGCGACAGCGCCAGCGAATCGATCCAAATATCGCTCACGTTGACGCCGCCTTTGACCGACTCGATAAACGAGCGGTCGAACGTGGCGTTGTGTGCGATCACCGGGCAGCCACCGACAAAATCGGCGAGAGCGGCGACGGCCTCAACCGCCGACGGGGCATCTGCAACATCGGCATTTGTAATGCTCGTGAGCTCGGTAATCTCGGCGGGAATCAGCTGCCTGGGATGCACGAAGGTATCGAAGCGGTCGATGACCTCGCGGCCCGAAAGACGGGCCGCCGAGATCTCGATCAGCTCGTTGTCCTGCACCGAAAGACCCGTGGTCTCGGTATCGAGGATAATCACATCTTCCTCGATAAGGCCGAAGGACTGCGTTTTGGCGCGGTCGGCAAGCGTGGCATAGGAGTCGATGACAAACTGCGGCGTTCCCGACGAAACCGCGTCCTCGATTAGCATGCAATGCCCGCTCGACGAAGGCCCATACGGATCAGGCTGTCACAGACCTGCGGGAACGTCATGTCGTCGGTGTGGCGGATCTCATCCGGATACAGCGACGTATCGGTCATGCCGGGAATGGTATTGGTCTCGAGGATAACGGGGCCGTCCTCGCTCACAATAAAGTCGCTGCGCGAGATACCCAGGCAACCGAGGGCCTTGTGAGCGGCACAGGCAAGTTCCTGAGCGCGAGCGTAATTCTCGGGTGAAATCTGCGCCGGAATGCGATGGATATCCGTAGGGTCGACATACTTCACGTCCAGATCGTAGAACTCGCAGTCCTCGGGCTTACGAATCTCGACAATCGGCAGGGCGCGTACGTCATCTTCGCCGTATACGCCGACGGTGATCTCGGTACCCTCGATGCACTTCTCGACCAGCACTTTGTCGCCGTACTCAAACGCCTTGGCGATTGCCGCGGGCAGCTCGGAGGGCTCATGGACCAGGGAAATGCCATAGCTGGAACCGTTGACGGCCGGCTTCACAAAGCAGCGCTCGCCACAAACCTCGACGATGTGATCGATATCGACTTCGTCGCCCACCTCGAGCGCAAGGCCGGGGGCAATGGGAATGCCCGCCTTGGCATATAGGAGCTTAGAGACCTCCTTGTCGGCACCGCAGGCGCTGGCAAGTACGCCCGAGGCCGTGTAGGGGATACCCAGGGTCTCCATGGCACCCTGCATGGCGCCATCCTCACCGCCGGCGCCGTGCATGGCGATAAATGCCACATCGAATCCGCCGGTCGCCATGGTTACCATAAAGTCATCAGCGGCCGTGTCAAGCAGCTCCACCGAGGTGTAGCCGGCTTCCTTCAGTGCCGCCACGACGTTCTTTCCCGAATTGAGCGAGATCTCGCGCTCGGCGGAATGACCGCCCGCCAAGACCGCTACGTGCATGTTCTCTAGGCTTTTACCCGGCATGGGCAGACTCCTCCTCTATAATTTCTGCAGCTGATACCATATTGTAGCGATACACTCTACGTTTCCCCAAAATCGAAAGGCTTCCATGAATCCCAGGACTAAATCTCAGGACATTCGCGACTTGAGCCAAAACGATATTCGCGAGCTCGTGGCCGAACTCGGCCAGCCCGCCTTCCGCGCAAAGCAGCTCATCGAATGGGTCTTTGAGAAGAACGTTTGTTCGTTTGACGATATGACCAACCTTCCTAAGGCTTTCCGCGAGCAGCTTAAAGGCGCTTTCGCCTTTGACACGCCGACTGAACTCACCAAGCAGGTTTCCAAAGATGGCTCTCGCAAGTATCTGCTCGAGTACCACGACGGCATTTCCGTCGAGACCGTCGGCATGCCCCGTCGTAATAAGCTTTCCGTCTGCGTTTCCACCCAGGCAGGCTGTGGCATGGGCTGCGCCTTTTGCGCTACTGGCCTCAACGGCCTCAAGCGCTCTCTGACCGCTCAAGAGATCGTCGACCAGGTACTTCATGTATCCAACGACTTTGGCGAGCGTGCCACGAGCGTTGTCTTCATGGGCCAGGGCGAGCCGTTTGCCAACTACGACGAGGTTCTCAAGGCACTGCGTATCCTCAACGACCCCGATGGCATCGGTATCGGCGCCCGTCACCTCACCGTCTCTACCAGCGGCGTTATTCCTGATATTCGCAAATTTGCCGACATACCCGAACAGTTCACGCTTGCCGTTTCCCTTCATTCCGCCATCCAGTCAACGCGCAATAAACTCATGCCAGGTGTTAAGAAGTACACGCTGCTTCGCCTTCACGAGGCGCTTCAGCTCTACACCGAGAAGACTGGCCGCCGCCCGACCTATGAGTATGCCATGATTGAAGGCGTCAACGATACGAATCCCGAGATGCAGGCGCTCTGCGACTTCTGCGAGGGAACGCTGTGCCACGTTAACTTGATTCAGCTTAACGACATCGAGGGCAGCCCGCTCAAGCCGTCGCCGATTCATAAGGTTGAGGATCTTCAGCGCCGCCTTGAGTCTCGTGGCATCGAGACCACAATCCGTAATTCTCGCGGCAATGATATTGATGCCGCCTGCGGACAGCTGAAGCAGCGCTTCAAAGTTCAAAAGAACGCATAGGGGAGTCACACCCCAAAACGTTTCATGTGAAACATCGAGCAGCCCCGGTTGCAGGATATGCAACCGGGGCTGCTTCATTTATTGACTTCGATTATAAATCAGCTGCTACTGGTCCCATTAATAACAGCCAAAATAAGGGGTCCTTGTCGTGTGAATCAGACAAGGACCCATCAAAAAGTGCTGGGTAATTGTTAGGTACCTAATAGCCTACATTTTCCCATTGATTGCTAACCCAACCTTGATTAATTTTGGGATTCTTCGTTACCTGAGCAGTACGCATGGCAACATCTTCTGTCATAACATCCATTTTCTTCTTGGACGTATCAACGATATCTTGCGCACCACGAAGCAAACGACCTCGGAGCTCATCGTCTGTCGCAATCTTATAGCCAGCAAAGGCACCAGCCGCGACAGTCGTCGCCAATGCAATCGCAGTTAAAATCTTATTCCTCATCTTGGTCTCCTTGATCAAACTGAATCATTTCACCAAGAATACGAGAGAGCTCTTCCTCGTCTTTAAACTCAATCTCAATCTTATTCTTTCCACGTGAGCTCTTCACACGTACGTTGGTATTAAATACCTGACGAAGTACGCGGGCAGCCTTTTTAAAAGACTGAGGCGTGGCAGGCCGCGGCGTCTTAGGTGTCTCTCCGGCAGAAAACAACGGAGCAAGATTTTCTGTCGCTCTAACGGAAAGGCCCTCTGCAACAACCTTCTCAGCAAGTCGAATTCGAGCATCCTCATAGGGAACTGCAAGAATAGCACGTGCATGACCAGCTGTAAGTTTACCTTCAAAAATCATCTGCTGAACAACTTCGGGGAGATCGAGAAGGCGCAGCGAGTTTGTAATTGCAGAACGTGACTTGCTTACCGCCTTCGACAATGCCTCCTGGGTCATACCGCTGGCATCAATGAGCTGGCGATACCCCTTGGCCTCTTCGACAGGATTCAGATCAGAACGCTGAAGGTTTTCGATAAGTGCAAGAGCCAGCATCTCTTCATCATTAACATCTTTAATGATGACAGGCAGCTCCTCAAGACCAGCAAGCTTTGACGCCTGGTAACGACGCTCACCAGCGATGATCTCATAGCCGTTTCCATGCTTGCGAACCAAAAGCGGCTGCAAAACACCATGTTCTTGGATTGACTCACTCAACTCGCGAAGTTCAGTTTCGTTAAAGTGAATTCGTGGCTGATTTGGGTTAGGAACGATATCCTCAATAGGTAGTTTTGCTTCAGATGCAGCATTTGAAGCAGATGCAGCCGAACCACCGGTCTCATACTCGGCCTCTGAGACCAAAGCATTGAGTCCACGTCCCAATCCGCCACGTTTCTTTGCACTAGGCACGCTTGATCACCTCTTTTGCAAGGTTCATATATGCTTTTGCACCCTTATTTTGTGGCGCATAGGTAATTACCGGCTCTCCAAAAGACGGAGCTTCGGAGATTTTAACCGTACGGGGAATCAGTGTCTTAAACGCCTTATCACCAAAGTACGATTGAACTTCCTCAACAACCTGATTCGACAGAGAAGTACGCGAGTCATACATAGTCATAAGCACTCCATAGGTGTCTAAGCCCTTGTTCAGACGTGATTTGACCATCTTCATTGACTCAAGCAGCTTCGTAACACCCTCGAGTGCGTAATACTCGCACTGGATCGGAATCAATACGCTATCTGCTGCAGTCAAGGCGTTAATAGTAAGCAGGCCGAGCGATGGAGGACAGTCAATAAAAATGAAATCGAACTCATTCTGAATCGGCTCAAGCAAATCTTTGAGGCGGGTTTCACGAGCAATTGCACTTACGAGCTCAATTTCGGCGCCTGCAAGCTGAATTGTAGCAGGAATTACGAATACCTTTTTGCAATTTGTATCAAGAACAAGCGATTCTGCCGGCACATCATTCAACAATGCATCATAGATGCAGTGATCAAGGTCTTCTTTTTCAATTCCAAATCCACTGGTGCTATTTCCCTGCGGATCAAAATCGACAATCAGTGTCTTACGACCCTGCTCACCCAATGCTGCCGCAAGGTTTACAGCCGTCGTCGACTTACCAACGCCGCCTTTTTGATTGATGATTGCAATGATACGCGTGTCTTTTGCGCTCTTAGAGCGCTTAACGTCGCGAAATCCCACGGTCCCTCCTGGTGTGTATTAAAGCTGTCAAACGGAGGATGTTTCACGTGAAACATTCCGAATCGATATCAACCGCCATGTTTCACGTGAAACACTGCAAGTTGTTAATATCCATTATGTTTCACGTGAAACATCTAGGCAAGCGGATTCTTCTTTGCCATGCCATTTGCACGAGGCAATGAAACGGATGCCGGATGACTCTTTTTAAGAACAATAAACTCCCTGTGGCCCAAGCCCTCAGGCAAATCGATTGCATCATTCAGAAGCAAAGTGAAGCCGCAGATCTTAGCTGCTGACATGCCGGAAGCAAGCTCCTCATCCGAAGGATTGCCTTTGGTGACAACAAATAACCCTCCATCCTTGAGATACGGAGCCGCATACTCAACAAGAATCGGTAGAGGGGCCAGTGCGCGGGCGGTTACGACAGAGAACTGCTTCTTATGGCTTCGAGCATATTCTTCAAGACGATAATGAACCGCATGAGCATATTTCAATCCAAGAGCATGAACAAAAGAATTAACGGCATCAACCTTCTTGCCAACAGAGTCAATATAAGTAGCTTTACGATGCGTGGTTATGGTTAAAGGAATACCAGGGAAGCCAGCACCTGTTCCCATATCGAGCAAAGCCCCATCAGGAGCCTTATTGATATAGGGGAGCAAAACTAGTGAGTCGAGGATATGAAGTATCGCAGCATCTTCTACGTTAATGATGCGGGTAAGATTCGTTGTCTTATTTGTTTCCAGAACTAAATCCAAATGCTGAATACATTTCATCAGCTCAACATCAGTTACGCTCAAGGAATACGCATTGCAATAGGAAGTTAGACGACTCAACATCTCGTCAGCTTGCTGATCAGTAAGCACTAACAACGAAAGCTCCTTTCTGACAGAAATCAGTGTATCGAGAACTTTTGACAAAAAAAGGGGACGTGGAAACCACGTCCCCTAAGCATAAGCTCGAGTAGATTATCGAGCAACAATCACAACATGGCGATCGGGATCAGAGCCCTCGGAATGAGTGTCAACGGCATCGTTGCCGCGAAGGGCAATGTGAACCAGTCGACGCTCATAAGCATTCATGGGCGGCAAGGAAACACTCTTATGAGTGCGAATGGCGCGCTCGGCAGCGGACTGCGCCATGGAAGCAACCTTGTCCTGTCGGCGGCTCTTATAACCCTCGACGTCCACGACGACCGGATACCTAAAGCCAAGCTTGCGGCTCACCAGCAGCGAGAACATAACCTGAAGGGCATCGAGGGTACGTCCATGACGCCCAATGAGAACAGCAAGATCCGGAGCCGTTACATCCAAAATCAGCTCACCCTCGTCGCCCTCATACTCATCGATAGGAGAGTTGGCGGCATCGAAGTGCGAAAGGATGGAACGCAGGATGGAAATCGCGACATCGGCAATGGTGTCGAGCTCCTCGTCTGTCAGCTCTTCACCAGCCTTGTAGCGCTGTGCAATCTCGGGATAATCGCCCGCGACCTGCGGGGCAACCTCCTCAAGCATATCCTCGATGATCTCTTCAGACATAACGTACTCCAAAAGTTAGGTACCTAAATAAGATTACTGTCCCATTACTTCTTCTTGTGCGGGCGCGGCTTCTTCTCGCGACGAGTGACCTCGACCTGCAGCGGAGCGTTCTTAAGACGCTCCTCCTCATCGGCCTTAGCCTTGTCAATAACCTTCTGCGTCACGAAGATCTGCTGGATAACCTGCCAGGCAGAGGACACATCGTAGTACAGCAGAACGCCGACGGGCAGGCTCCAGCCCATCCAAAGCATCATGACCGTCATGACAACGGCCATCATACGCATGCTCTGCGCCTGCTGGCCGGTCTGATTGCGCGACATATAGAGCTGCGGAATCAAGGTCAGGACGGCAAAGAGGATCAGGCAGATCAACGCAGGCAGTGCGACCATAAAGCCATCGGCAAAAGAGGCGCTCGGCGTGGTGGTCAGGTCGGGCAGAATATTAAAGAACGAGAACGTGCCGTCGTTAAAGTAGTCCGGCAGGTTACGCAGCAGCGTAAATAGGGCGAACAGGACAGGCATCTGGATCAACAGCGGCAGACAACCAGCCATGGGATTGAACTTGTTCTCGCTGTAGAACTTCTGCATCTCCTCGGCCTGACGCTGGGGATCGTCGGCATAGCGCTCCTGGATCTCGAGCATCTTGGGCTGCAGCACTTGCATGCGAGCCGTCGACTTGGTCGACTTGAGCATAAGCGGCGTCAGCAGCAGACGGATGATGACCACCAGGATGATGATGGACAGGCCCCAGTCGACCGCAAAGGTCTGGATGAGCTTGAGCAGCTCGAAAAGGATGTTAACGATCCAATCCCACATGTAAGTTTTCCTCCGATAGCGAGTGCCCGCTAAGGCACAGGGTCATAACCGCCGACGTGCAGGGGATTGCAGCGAGCGATGCGCCTCACGGCAAGCCAGCAGCCTCTCAAAACGCCGTGCTTCTCAATCGCCTGGACGGCGTATTGCGAGCACGTTGGGTAATAAATGCAGGCGTCAGGCAATAAGGGCGAAATAACCTGTTGATATATGTGAATAGGAGCGATGGCAACACGTCGCAAAACGTGATTGCTCATCGCTCCTCCCCGGCAACGCCGGCGCGTTTCATAAGCGAATGCAATGCCTTGTCCATCTCCTGCGGCGAGGAATCCCTCGTCTTGGGAGTTGCGAACAAGATGATGTCATAACCAGCAACGGGAAATCCACAGCTGCGGGCGGCCTCGCGCATCACACGCTTAGAACGGTTGCGCACGACAGCACAACCGAGCCGTTTAGCACCAACGAAGGCGACCCTTCCGGAGTCGCCTTCGCCAACCGATTCACATATGGTCATTCGAATCAGAGGGTGATTGAAACGACGCCCCTGACTGAACACATGCTCGAAATCTTGCCGAGACTTAATAGTCTTCATGCGAGATGTGTGTATCGCTGCTAGACAGTGAGACGCTTGCGGCCCTTGGCGCGGCGACGGGCGAGCACGGCACGACCACCCTTGGTGGCCATACGGGCACGGAAGCCATGGGTCTTGGCACGCTTACGCTTATTAGGCTGATACGTACGCTTCATCTTAAGTTCCTCCTGCTGCATTTCGAGTGTCCGCGGGGGCGCGGACGCAGATATAGACACGTGAGCTTGAAGATTGTAGGGAAATCAATGTTCAAATGTCAAGAAATCAAAGGTAAAAGGTTGCGCAGTTCACACGGTTCCCCCATAAGCCGAGCTCGATTTAGCGGTGCGTGGCAACTTTTCACGATATTTCATCGAGTTTTCAACAGGTCATGTTGGCAATGTTGATAACTTTTCGTCCGTTTTCCAAAGTTTTCAACAGGTTTTGAAAGTTTGTCGAAAGATGAGAAACATTGCACGGTGAGCTACTATTTGTTCGAAACCTATTGAAAGATTGCGAGCGGCATGTCTGACGACTTTTACACCATGGTCGATTCCGGAGACCCGGCACCCGACAACGAGCACATCACCGGCGTGCGCGAAGAGCGCGACGAAGGCGAGCAGACGACCACGCAGGCGCCAAAAGCCATGTACGCCGCACGCATAGCGGTCTATGACGATATGCTGTCGACGCCGCGTGTGATCGTCATAGATCCGCAAGATGTCCGCACGTATTTGGAAGAGACAACCAACACCGTCTACCAGTGCATGAAAGAACAAGGTGGCCATATCTCGCTCATGGTCATCCGCGAGATTGTCGAAAACTTTATCCACGCCCACTTTGCCGAGCCCATCATCTCGATCCTGGACGGCGGCGACACTATCCGCTTTGCAGACCAAGGACCGGGCATCGATGACAAGGAACGCGCTTTCGACTTTGGCGTGACCAGCGCAAACAGCAACATGAAGCGATACATTCGCGGGACTGGGGCTGGGTTTCCCATGGTGCAGGAATACCTGGAAAATGCCGGCGGCGCCGTGTCCATCGAGGACAACATGGGCAGCGGCACCGTGGTTACGGTAAGTCTGGACCCCAAGCGCGTGCAGGAAATCGAGCGTGCCGGCGGACGCGGTGCTGCCGTGCGGCCCGAGACGGAGCAGCCCACATATCCCCTGCCGGGAGCTTTTGCGCAGCAGCCCATGGCAACGCAGCAGATGCCGCCACTGGGGTATGGCCAGCAGTTCCCGCAGCAGTACCAGCAGGGATATCAGCAGCCGTACCAGCAGATGCCGCAGCAGCAGTACAACCCCTGGGCCCAGCAGATGCCTCCGCAGCCTTACCAACAGTGGCCCCAAAGTTTTCAACAGCAAATGCCGCCGATGCAGAGTTCTCAACAACCAGCAGCTCAAATGATGTATCCTAATGCAGCAAATCAGTATGCGCAGCCACAACCGGACGTGTTCGTAAGCGATCGCGGCAACGCCGCGCTGGGCTATCTGGCGCAAAATCAAGCGTGCGGTGCTACCGATCTGGCGAGGGCGTTTGGAAACTCGGCCCCCACTTGGTCACGCACGCTCAATGACTTGGCGCAGGCCGGCTTGGTCATCAAGCATGGCCAGAAATACCATCTGACCGAACTCGGCGCCGCTCGCGTGCGAGCTCAGAGCTAAAGAACGGGAGAGACAGTGGACGAGGAAGCAAGCATCATCCTGGGGGATGCCATCGCCTTTTGCCAGCGCGACGGCCAAGATGCACGCCTCATCAACATGCTGGGGCAATCGCGCGCCATAAGCCTGACCGAAGATACGCTCACGATCGAGGCCCCCTCGCGCTTTGCCATCGCGCAGCTCAAAAAGCATCAGCCGACTATTGAGGCCTATCTGGAAGAAATCGCCTTTGCACCGATTGCGCTCGACATCGTGGCACCGCAAGGAGCCGTGGCGGAATCCGCTGCTGCGACGGCGCCCACCGCGGCTCCCGCTGCCTCCCCGGCGGTGCCGGCCTCCGCAGGCGACGTGCCGACAATCGAGCACCAGCACGGCGATGTTTCCCGTGAAACCATGGCACCGTTGCCGACCGCGGCGGCGACGTCAACGAACGCACCCGTCACGCACATGCCTATCGCTCACGACGCAGCGGCGGGCGCGGATTCGGGCATTGCAATCAAGAACACGCTCTCGGCCGATGATTTTCGTCGCATGATGAACCAGATGAAGGGCGGAGCGCCGACTAAGTCCACGCCAGCTGCGACCCCCGCTTCACCCATGCCGGCACCGACCGTACCGGCCGAGCAGAATGCGGATGGAGCCCCGCTCGCCGCGAACTCAAAATTTACCTTTGAGAACTTTGTCTACGGCCCCGAGAACAGCCATGCCTATCGCTCGGCACTCAAGTTTGCCGCCCTCGCGGACGAGCGTGGCACGTGCACATCACTGTTCATCTACGGCAAATCGGGCCTGGGCAAGACGCACCTGCTGCTTGCCATCAAAAACGAGCTCGCCGAGAAGTCGCCCGAAATCAAGGTCAAGTATGCCAACTCCCAGGCATATCTGGACGACCTGATGACCGAGTTCGACCGCCAAAAGAAGAGCAACGCCCCTATCATGCAGGCATACCACGGCGTGGACGTGCTCATCATCGATGACATCCAAAACATCATCGGCAAGCGCGCGAGCGTGGACTACTTTTTCCAGCTCATGGACGAGTTCATCCGCAACAACAAGAAGGTCGTCATCGCGGCAGACCGCGCCCCCAAGGACCTGAGCATGGACGAGCGTCTGACCAGCCGCTTCAACGCCGGCATGCTCTGCTTGGTCGCAGAGCCCAGCTACGAGATGAAATACAAGATCTTGCAGCGCTATTACGAGAACACCATCGTCGCCGCTCCCGAGGCAGGCGACGACTCGCTGCTGGCGGCCTATGGGGGCGACGGCGGGCACCTGACCGACGAGCACTTTAAACACATGGCCGAGGTCTCGGGCACCAACATCCGCGAACTCGAGAGCTTCTGCGAGCGCTGCGCCGGCGAGGCGGGCGACCGCGAGCGCGAGGGCGGGGAGCTCACCTTTGACGATATCGACGCCATCGCCAGCCAGTACTTTGACACATCGGCCAAAAAGATCAACGTCCAGACGGTTCAGTCCGTCATCGAAGAGCAGTACGGCGTGACGCACGAGGAGCTCATCGGCCCGCGGCGCAACGCCAACATCGCCAAAGCACGCCACATTGCCATCTATCTGGCAATCGAGATGTGCGAGATGACGACCACGGCAGTGGGCGCCGAATTTGGCAACCGCAACCACTCGACCGTCAGTACAAGCTACAAAAAGGTCCAGAAGATGATCCAGGAAGACCGCACCGTCACCGAAGACCTCAAGTCGCTGCGCGATAAAATTACACTGCGCTCGTAGGGAAATAGAGACACCTGTTGAAAACTTGTCGAAACCACGGGCATAAGGTGTCTAAAACCCAACCCGCGGTGATGAAAAGTTTTGCGCAGGTTTTGAACGTGGAAAACCACCCCCGTTGCACACAGGTTGCTGTCGATTCTCTTTTTGGGTCTGACCTGCGTCTTTGGGAGTAATCAACAGTTTCGTCAGTGCTATTACTATTATTAAGATATTTATATCTATAGAAAGGTATTAAAAGATGAAGTTCACCGTCAGCCAGAGCTCGCTTACACAAGCCATCAGCGTCGTTATGAAGGGTGTCGCTTCGGCATCCACCCTTCCCATCCTGTCGGGCGTGCTCGTTAAGGCGCAAGACGGCATCTTGGAATTCCAGACCTCTAACTACACCATCTCGATCCGTCATCGCATCGCGGCGCATGTCGAAGAAGAGGGCGAGATGGTTATCCCCTGTAAGATGCTCTCCAATATCACCAAGACTCTCCCCGATGCCCCGGTCACCTTTGAGCTGTCCGAGCGCCAGGTGCTGATTGGTTGCGAGAAGAGCTCTTTCCGCCTGAACACGCTCGATGCCAATGACTTCCCCGAGTTTCCGGCCTATGCCATCGAGAGTGCCGTGGAGCTGCCGACCGATATCTTGTCCGAGATGGTCGGCCGCGTGTGGCGCGTCACCTCGACCGACAAAGCCCGCCCCATCCTGGGCGGCGTGCACATGAAGGTCGAGAACAACACCGTGCGCCTGGTGGCGACCGATTCCTTCCGCTTGGCCGTGTGCGATACGCAGGTCGAGACCTCGACCCTCGAGGGCTCCTTTGAGCTCAACGTTCCGGCGGACGCCTTTAACGACGCACTGAACATCATGGCCAGCCAGGCGACCATCATGATCGGGGCTACCGACACCCAGGTCGTCTTCGAGGCCGGCAACACCACCTACGTGTCGCGCCGCATCGAGGGCGTGTACCCCAACTACAAGCAGCTCATCCCCGATTCGTGCGTGACAAGCGTCAAGATCGACGTCGCCGCCTTTAACGCCGCTCTCAAGCGCGTGGCCGTTATCGCGAGCGCCAACCCCGCCGTCAAGTTCGAGATCGATGTCGAGAACGGGCAGATGGGCTTGTCCTCCATTTCCAATGACCAGGACCTTGCACAGGAGACGATCGATGTCGAGGCCGAGGGCGAGTCGGGCACCATCGCCTTCAACTACCACTACATCTTCGGCTGCCTCAATGCCCTGTCCAAAGAGAAGGAGATCACACTGGAGCTCAAGAGCTACTCGCAGGCGGGCATCTTCAAGTCCTACGACAAGATCAACTACCTGTACCTGGTCATGCCGGTCCGCATCTAGCGCTGCGCCATGACCATATTCGCCCGCGATCTTTCCGTCGCGCACTACCGCAGTTTCGATAGCTATCGCCTTGCCCTGGACGAAGGCGTGACGATACTTGCGGGACCCAACGCGGCGGGAAAGACCAATCTCATAGAGGCGCTGCAGCTGCTGACGAGCGGCGTCTCGTTTAGGCATCCGACCGCAGCCGAGCTCGTCCATGACGGCGTGGGCTCGTGCAAGGTCGAGCTGAGACTCGAGGGCGACGGCCGCGTGCTTGATATGGGATTGAGCGCGGAGGACGGTAAGCGCTCGTTTAGCCGAAACGGCAAGAGATGCTCTGCCGCCGGTGTGCGCGGGGTTCTGCCGAGCGTGCTGTTTTGCCCCGACCATCTGGACATGGTTAAGCGGGGCGCCAGTGTGCGCCGCTCCGCTCTCGATGACTTTGGCATGCAACTGAGCGCGCGCTATGCCGATCTTGTGAGCACCTATGGGCGCTGCGTGACCCAGCGCAACGCCTTGCTCAAGGAGACCTGGTGCTGCCGTGAGATGCTCGGCGCGTGGAACGATTCGATTGCCCGCGCGGGCTCGGCTCTGCTCGTGCACCGGTTGGCCCTGCTCGACCGGCTGGCGGGCCATGTGCACACTGCCTACGGGCAAGTGGCGTCCGGCGAGGCCGCCAACGTGACCTATGCGTCCACGCTGGGGGATTTGCCCCAGGTCGAGGATCGCGAAGAGCTGAAGGGCTGGGCGTACGAGCGCATGCTGGCTGCCCTTGATGAGCACGCCGACGAGGAAATTCGCCGCGGCGTGACGCTGGTAGGACCGCATCGCGACGAGATCGAGTTTACCGTGGCGGGTCGCTCCGCCCGTTCATTTGCCAGCCAAGGACAGCAGCGAACGTTGGTACTGTCCTGGAAGGTGGCCGAGGTGGCCGTGGCTCGCGATGTCCTGGGCACCGCCCCGCTGTTGCTTCTGGACGACGTGATGAGCGAGCTCGACGGCGAGCGCCGCGGTGCTTTCCTGCGTCTGATCGGCGATGATATCCAGACGGTCATAACCACGACCAACCTGGGGTACTTTACCGATGACCTGCTTGATCGAGCCAAGGTGGTGAGCATGGGTGAGACGTGCTAATTACGAGCGCGAGAGCGAGACGGTCGCCTTCAGTGGCTTTTTGAACGCAGAGCGCCAGCGCATCCTGGCGTCGGCGACGCCTAAGCGCCGTGCGCAGATGGAGGCTGCCGAGGAATCGCGCGCGGTCTATCGCGCGTGGAACGCGGTGTGCTCGGGCACGCGCGAGGGGCGGCATGTGACGGGGCTGCGCTACCTGCCTGAGTCCAATGAGCTGCTGGTGTATCTCGACTCGCCCTCGTGGACGCAGGAAATGACGCTGTTGCGCGAGATCATCCGCGCGCGCATGGAGCGCGCCGGTGCGCATGTGGACGGCCTGGTGTTCAAAACCACCGCACCCGGTCACACACCGCCCGTCGCCAAGGAGCGCCTGCGCCCGGCGACGACCGAGCGCCCGCCGGCCCCGCACGCCGACCTAAGTGAGGCCGAGCGCACCGAGATCAAGCGCCAAGTGGCGCCCATCGAAGACCAAAAACTGCGCGAGGCCCTCGAGAACGCCATGAGAGCCAGTGCCGAGTGGGCCAAGGGCGTGCAAAGCAAAAAAGAGCCTTAAATCGCATCTGGTGGCCTTGTAGAGCCAAATACCCTCGTTCCCGAGGGTATTTTTTTACGATAAACTAGTAAGGCTGTACACATTTTCTTGACTGAAGGAGGACGTGTGGCAAACGAAAACGATTACGATGGCGGCGAGATTAAGATTCTCGAAGGTCTCGAGGCCGTTCGTAAGCGCCCGGGCATGTATATCGGTTCGACGAGTGCCAGCGGTCTGCATCACCTGGTGTGGGAGATCGTTGACAACTCCGTCGACGAGGCCATGGCCGGTTTCTGCACCGAGATCCAGGTGACGGTCCACGCCGACAACTCCATCACGGTCGTCGACAACGGGCGCGGCATCCCCGTCGACGAGCACCCTGTTAAAAAGATTCCGACGCTCGAGGTCGTCATGACGATCCTGCACGCCGGCGGTAAGTTCGATAACTCGGCCTATAAGGTCTCGGGCGGCCTGCACGGCGTGGGCATCTCCGTCGTCAATGCACTGTCCAAGCGCGTGGTCGTTCAGGTTCGCCGCGATGGCAACACCTACGAGATGGAGTTCTCGCGCGGCAAGACTGTCAAGAAGATGGAGGTCGTGGGCACCTCGGATTCGACGGGCACCACCGTCACCTTCTGGCCCGACGACGAGATCTTCGAGACCTGCATCTACGATTTCGATACGCTGCACAACCGTCTGCAGGAGACGGCGTTCCTCAATAAGAACCTCAAGATCGTGCTGACCGACGAGCGCGAGGCGACTCCCCACGTGGAGGAGTTTTGCTACGAGGGCGGCATCATCGACTTCGTCGAGTTCCTCAACGAGGGCAAGGACGTCCCCGAGGCCTTTAAGGAGCCCATCTACATCGAGGGCAAATCGGACCCGGACGCGCCTGTGGCCAAGATGGGCGAGGTCGAGGTTTCCCTGCAGTGGAATAGCGGCTACGGCGAGAACGTCATGTCGTTTGCCAACGATATCTACACCCCCGAGGGCGGCATGCACCTTGAGGGCTTCCGCACCGCGCTTACCCGCGTAATCAACGATTACGCGCGCAAGCAGAATCTGCTCAAGGAAAAGGACGCCAACCTGACCGGCGACGATGTGCGCGAGGGCCTTTCGGCCGTTATCTCGGTCAAGCTGCCCGACCCGCAGTTTGAGGGCCAGACCAAGGCCAAGCTCGGCAGCTCCTATATGCGCGCGCTGACGCTCAAGATCGTGACCGACGGCCTCGCCGATTACCTCGAGGAGCACCCTAAGCCTGCCCGCGAGATCGTCAAGAAGGCCCAGCAGGCCTGCAAGGCCCGCAATGCCGCCCGCAAGGCGCGCGAGGCGACGCGTCGCAAGAGCCTACTCGAGACGGCGTCCCTGCCCGGTAAGCTCGCTGACTGCTCGGTGCGCGATGCCGAGCTGACCGAGCTCTTTATCGTAGAGGGCGACTCGGCAGGCGGCTCGGCCAAGGACGGCCGTCGCCGAGACATCCAGGCGATTCTGCCCCTGCGCGGCAAGATTTTGAACGTCGAACGCGTTGGCGACCACCGCGCGTTCTCGAGTGACACCATCCAGTCGCTGATTACCGCGATCGGCTGCGGCGTTACGACGAGTGCCGGCGACGGCGGCGACTTCGATATTGCTAAGGCGCGTTACCACAAGATCATCATCATGACCGATGCAGACGTCGACGGTGCGCATATCCGCATCCTGCTGCTGACATTCTTCTACAAGTACATGCGTCCGCTGATCGATGCCGGCTACGTCTATGTTGCCTGCCCGCCCATCTTTGGCATTAAGGTGCGCAACAAGATCCACTACGTGTATCCCAACGGCCGCCAGCCCGAAGACGAGATCCTACGCGACACCATCCAGAGTCTGGGCCTGAACCCCGACGACAACGACGAGGACGGCAAGGCCAAGGATGGCAAGATCACCAAGAAACGCAAGGGCTATACCGTCCAGCGCTACAAGGGCCTGGGCGAGATGGACCCCAAGCAGCTTGCCTCGACGACGATGGACCCCAAGACCCGTATTCTGCAGCGCGTGTCGATCGAGGACGCCGTGGTGGCAGACCGCGCCGTGCGCGAGCTGATGGGTTCCGAGGTCGGCTATCGCCGCGAGTACATTGAAAAACATGCACATGATGCACGATTCCTTGACGCTTAAGAGGAGGTAACGTGGCAGACGATATCAACAATAACGAGGGTATGGGCGAGGCCGGCGATGCCGGTATGCCCGACGATCTGAAGCGCCTGCTTGCCCGTGCTGAGCAGGGCGAGGACGGCGATCCGGACGCCTATAACCCCGATGCCGATGATGAGGAGGAAGAGGACGACGACGCCGAGCTCGAGGAGAGCTTTGGCGAAGTCGACCGTGGCGCCTCGGCCGGCGAGGATATCAACGGCGGCCAGCTCCAGATTTCGGAGTTCGGTCGCGAGATGAAGCAGTCGTTTATCGAGTATTCGATGTCGGTCATCACGGCGCGCGCCCTGCCGGACGTGCGCGACGGCTTAAAGCCGGTGCACCGCCGCATCCTGTACGCGATGAACGAGAGCGGCATCTACCCCAACCGCCCGCACAAGAAGTCGGCGTGGACGGTCGGCGAAGTTATCGGTAAGTACCACCCGCACGGCGATTCCGCGGTCTACGAGGCCATGGTTCGCCTGGCGCAGTGGTTCTCCATGCGCACGCCGCTCATCGACGGCCACGGCAACTTCGGCAACATCGATGGCGACGGCGCGGCGGCCATGCGTTACACCGAGAGCCGCCTGGCAAAGCCCGCCATGGAGCTTCTGCGCGACCTGCAGAAGGATACCGTCGACTGGCAGCCCAACTACGACGAATCGCTCGCCGAGCCCCAGGCGCTGCCTGCGCGCTTCCCCAACCTGCTGGTCAACGGCAGCCAGGGCATCGCCGTCGGCATGGCCACCAACATCGCCCCGCATAACCTCACCGAGGCGATCGAGGCCACCTGCTACCTGATCGACAACCCCGACGCCACCGTCGACGAACTCATGCAGATCATGCCCGGTCCGGACTTCCCCACCGGCGCCATCATCATGGGCAGCGCTGGCATTAAGCAGAGCTACGAGACCGGCCGCGGCTCCATTACCGTGCGTGCCAAGGCACATGTGGAGTCCACCAAGACCGGCCGCAGCCGCCTGGTCTTTACCGAGATTCCCTACATGGTCAACAAGGGCACCCTGCAGGAGAAGATCGCCCAGCTCGTTAACGACAAGCGCATCGAGGGCATCTCAGACATGCGCGATGAGTCCAACCAGAAGGGCATCCGTCTGGTCATCGAGCTCAAGAAGGGCGTCATTCCGCAGGTCGTGCTCAACAACCTGTATAAGTACACCTCGCTGCAGACGACCTTCGGCGCCAACAACCTGGCGCTTGTCAACGGCGTGCCCAAATGCCTGAGCCTGCGCGAGATGCTGCAGCACTACATCGACCACCAGGTCGACGTCGTCACCCGCCGCACCCGCTTCGACCTTAAGAAGGCCCAGGCCCGCGCGCATATCCTCGAGGGCTACCTGATGGCCCTTGACCATATCGACGAGGTCATTAGCATCATCCGCTCCTCGCAGACCGACTCCGAGGCCAGCAGCCGCCTGATCGAGCGCTTTGGGTTTACGCCCGAGCAGACCACGGCCATCCTTGAGATGAAGCTCCGCCGCCTCACCGGCCTGGAGCGCGACAAGATCGAGGAAGAACTCGAAGGCCTGCGCCGCGCCATCGCCTACTACGAGGATCTGCTTGCGCACGAGGAGAAGATCCTCGGCGTGATCAAGGAGGAGATGCGCGAGATCGCCCGCAAGTTTGGCGACAAGCGCCGCACCGAGATCACCCACGCCGAGAAGGACCTCGACGTCGAGGACCTCATCGCCGACGAGGACATGGTCGTGACCATCACCCACACCGGCTACGTGAAGCGCATCCCGGTGGCCGCCTACCGCGCCCAGAAGCGCGGCGGCAAGGGCGTCTCCGGCGTGAGCCTCAAGGAAGACGACGTCATCGACGAGATGTTCATCGCCAGCACCCATGAATACGTGCTGTTCTTCTCGACGCGCGGCAAGGTGTACCGCCTCAAGGTGCATGAGCTGCCCGTGGGCACCCGCCAGGCCCGCGGCACCGCGATCGTCAACCTGCTGCCCTTCGAGGAGGGCGAGAAGATCGCGAGCGTCATCAGCTGCCGCGAGTTCCCGGCCGACGAGTACCTGATGTTTGCCACCAAGAGCGGCATGGTCAAGAAGACCGTGATGAGCGCATATGACCGCAGCCGCCGCGACGGCCTGATCGCTATCAACCTGCGTGACGACGACGCGCTGCTGAACGTGCGCCGCGTGCGCGAGGGTGACAAGATCATCCTGGCCACCACTGCGGGCAAGGCGATTATGTTCTCCGAGGAGCAGGTGCGCGCCACCGGCCGCGACACCAGCGGCGTTCGCGGTATCGGTATGAAGGACGGCGTGAGCGTTCTGGGCATGGAAGTCACTAACGGCAACGGCGATCTGTTCGTCATTACCGAGCGCGGCTACGGCAAACGCACGCCGGTTGCGGACTACCCGGAGCAGAATCGCGGCGGCCAGGGCGTCTACACCATCCAAATGACCGAGCGTAAGGGTAACCTCGCGGCCATGAAGGCGGTGGGCCCGCAGCACGAGCTGTTCATCGTGACGGAAGGCGCGACGGTCATTCGAGTCAAGACCGACGAGATCAGCCAGACCGGTCGCGCGACCCAGGGTGTGAAGATGATGAGCGTGGGAGATGGCGACCGCGTCACCGCTGTGGCTCGTATGACGAGTGCCAAGAAGAAGGCCAAGGTTCCGGCCGTTGCCGAGGGCCAGGAGTCGCTCGACCCGCTGGCCGCCGGCGCGATGGAAGCCCCGGCCGATGACGACCATGTTGACATCGGCTCTGGTGACGAGGCGCTGGAGGACCTGCTCGAGGAGTAAGTGAAGGCCTTCGGCCGCCCCGAGGACGACTTCGACTGGGTGCGCGACCGCCCCGGCCACGACCGCCGCTACGCCATCGACGCGGCCAAGCTCCGCCGCGAGCTCGGCTGGGAGCCGAGGAACACCGACTTCGCCGCGGGCCTCGCGGGGACGATCCGCTGGTACCGCGCCAACGAGGCCCGGCGGCGCTCCGCCAAGGAGGCCACCGAGGCCAGGTACAAATCTCAGGGGCAGTAGGACCGCCCGCGTCAATACGGCGGGCCTCTCTGGCGTCTTCCGAAAGGGCCTGTCTCGCCTGAGGCTTCCATTGGTTTGACGATGCCCCCGTGGACCCAAATGATGGCGGGTCCATGGGGGCGTCTCATTTCGTGGGTTGGTTAGGCATGGAGCGGCCTCTTCATCCGTGTCGATTTGCGATGCCATTCGTCCTAATCCTCAGCGGCACTTCAAGATTGTCAATTATCCAGCCCCCTGGAGAGCCAATGCCTATAACATTCACACCCATCTCCGACCGTGTATCAGGGTGTCGGATATATCGAGATCGCATGTCGCCCATGGTATCGGAAGGCTTATCCCATAGAAATTAATCGGAGAGGTGTCTATTGTTTCGAGGTGGCCGTTCGCCCTACGGATCCACGATGTGCCACGGGCGTCGGTAAAAGCAATCTCTGAGCCAAGAACAATTCCCATTCCGCGCCCGTGAGTTGGCAAAAGAGTGGACCAGGAACCCGGAGGAAGAACGGATATGTAAGAACGACATTCATAGTCAGGGCCGGCGAGTTCACCGTTAGGTTTAGGGCCGCTTCCCTGGATTCCAACACAAGTTATGACGACGTTGTAAACCGGAGATTCACTTTTGTTTGACAAGACAGTCCGCATGTATAGGAAAGCGCTGTCGTATGGGTGGTCGTCGGGCCCGAGATCCTCAAGCCAGCACGAGACGCCTTCCACCTGAGCGCCGCCGCATATCTTCATCGTGTACATTTCTTGCGCGATGAGAGTCTCGGAGTGCGACTATGACCGCTGTGGCAGTTGCTATCGCGCTTATGATTTGAACTGCTAACTCTATGAGTCGATCACAAGTCATGCCGTCTCCATTCATATTGCGTGCATGTTAGGTCCTTGAAAGGGCATTCTAGTCTCACGATATCGAAAAAAAGCCGTTCCCGAGGAATTTGGAATTAATTGCTGGAATATGCCCCGTCGTGAGGCGATATATCAAACTATATCTATACTATCGATATATATATCTGATTACAGATATAATCTGATACAGATTCAGATATAAGGAGTTGGATATGAGTGTCCCGCAGCGCGAATCTTTAATTGTAGAATTTAAGAGCGATCGTAAGACCATCTCCGAAAATGTCATCGTAGATGAGGTGGTTGCCCTCTCCAACACCGATGGAGGGGAGCTGTACATTGGTGTCGAGGACGACGGAACGCTCACCGGTGCTCAGCCTCAACATCGAGACCCGTTGCAGATGAGCGCCATGATTGCGAACAAGACAGTGCCTTCTGTCTCCGTGCGAACGGTCGTCCTTGTGGAAGACGAAAAGTACATTACTCGAATAGAGGTTCCGCGTTCCACGAGCGTCATCGCTTCCGCCCAGGGGCGTATCCTGCGCCGGCGTCTCAAGGCCAACGGCGAACCTGAGAGCATACCAATGTATCCGTACGAGATATCGACCCGCCTCTCCGACCTTGGTCGCTTGGATTACTCCGCCCAGCCCGTCCCGGATACTACGCGTGAAGATTTTGATCCGTTGGCGATGGAAAATCTTCGTAATGTTGTGCGGAAATACAATAACAGCGATAAATCGCTTCTAGAGCTCGACGATGAGGATCTTGAGAGGGCGTTGGGGTTTGTCGCAACCGTTGGAGACCAAACAATTCCAACTTTGACGGGACTGTTGATGATCGGCCGCGAAGATGTTCTTGCCAAGGCCGTCCCCACTTCCGAGGCGACCCTTCAGGTGCTGGAGGGCACGAATGTGAGGGTAAACCTTACCTATAAAGGCCCCCTGCTCCGCACTATCGAGCAGGTCTCCGAGGCGATCATACCGTGGAATCCCGTCACCGAAGTATCTTTGGGGTTGTTCAGCGATCCGATTGAAACGTTTAACGGCCGCGCAATTCGCGAGGCGCTTGTAAACGCATTCGGGCACAGGGATTACTCGATGTTGGGTAGGGTCCGCGTTCTGATTGACGACACGGGTTTAACCATTTCGAATCCGGGCGGTTTTATCGAAGGCATATCGATCGATAACCTTCTCACTGCCGATCCCCATGGAAGAAATCCGAGTCTCATGGACGCCCTTAAGCGCATCGGCCTCGCAGAGCGAACCGGGCGAGGGATCGACCGAATCTATGAAGGCTCCCTGCTTTCGGGCAGGCCTCTCCCGGATTATTCCGAATCCGGTTCGACGGGCGTCAGCCTGTTTATTGCGCGCAGCAAGCCGGACCAGGAATTCATCAAGCTCATTGCGGAAGAGTCGGAGAAGAGATCTGCGCCGCTTCCCCTGCAGACCCTGCTTGTCCTCGATGCGCTCAAGCGCCTGCGTCGAGCTACGATTGAGGTGCTGACAGAGCATGTTGACGTTCGAAAGGCTCAACTCATCCAGACGGTAGAGCTGCTGGTCGAGTCTGGTCTGGTTGAGGCAGTTGGCTCGGCGGCGCATAGGGAATACCGTATGAGCTCAAAAGTATATAAGCGCACGGGAAGAGTTAAGGAGTATGTACGTCAGGCGGACATCGATTCGATTCGCTATCCAGAACTCATTTTAAGACTGGCGCGGGAACAGGGGCGTGTGACCAAGCAGGATGTGGCGGAGCTCCTTCACGTTAATCCCGATGTTGCTTACTATGAAATTCGGAAGTTGATCAAGGCTGGAGAGCTTAAGTCGGCAAAACGCGGTCCGGACGCCCATTACGTCCTGAGCTCCCAGTAGTGGGGCTCAATATCTATATCGAACTATATCTGGAACTCTGACATCTATATCGATACCACAGAGATAGTCCGATATAGATGGGGTGATGTTAGATATCGTCTCAAAAGGCTCATAGCTGACGGTGTAGTCACTGTTGATGTTCACTAAGATGTGGTCCGAATGACCACCGCTTCCTGAGTGCCGTGGTCATTGAGAATTGAGCAGAGCATGCCCCGGAAGGGTAACTGCATCGACGACGGCGCCATGGAGCAGGTCTTCGGCCACATGAAGGACAAGTTCTTCCGGAGGGATGTGGCCCGACTTCGAGTTCTTCAAAGCGGACCTCGACGCAATTATCTTTCTATTCCTGCAAGATGTAATAGCTTGAGCGTAATCAGCGCGAGGTTGTATGAAATCCAGTGAATGTCCAACTTCATGCCTTTGAATAGGGAGCTGCCTTCCGCACCGCCGTATTCTGGATACCGAAAGTATTCAATGTGTCCCTCCTCAACGCACTTTTGGTATAACGTGCAGAAATCGACAATCCAATCGCAATACGCCGGTAGCGGGCTATATGCGTTATTGACCTTCTCGGCAAGAACACCGAGGTTGTGGGTTCTAATGAAGGAGTTGGTTTTGGCGAGCAGGAGATACTCCTATTTCAAGTGTGCTCGGGGTTTGATTTTGCGCCCGTCGTACGCTTTGTTTTGGCGCTTGAACCGAATGGTCGTTGGGGCGTATGGACTCGCGGTGCGGTGTGAATCCGATTTGCCAGGTGAAGGGGTGAATCATGTCTAGCTCCGTTTTCATGCTCCGCCGCATCGTCGTCACCGGCGGCTGCGGCTTCATCGGCTCCAACTTCGTCCACCACGTGGTGCGCGAGCACCCCGGCGTGCACGTGACCGTGCTCGACAAGCTCACCTACGCCGGCAACCCCGACAACATCGCGGGGCTGCCCTCCGACAGGGTGGAGCTCGTCGTGGGCGACATCTGCGACGCCGCGCTGGTCGACCGCCTCGTGTCCGAGACGGACGCCGCGGTCCACTACGCCGCCGAGTCCCACAACGACAACTCCATCGCCGACCCCTCGCCGTTCCTGGAGACGAACGTGCGGGGCACCTACACGCTGATCGAGGCCTGCCGCAAATACGGCGTGCGCTACCACCACGTCTCCACCGACGAGGTCTACGGCGACCTGGAGCTCGACGACCCAGCCCGCTTCACCGAGGAGACCCCGTACCGCCCGAGCTCGCCCTACAGCTCCACCAAGGCGGCCTCGGACATGCTCGTGCGCGCCTGGGCCCGCACCTTCGGACTTGCGGCCACCATCTCCAACTGCTCCAACAACTACGGCCCCTACCAGCACGTGGAGAAGTTCATCCCCAGGCAGGTCACGAACCTCATCGACGGCGTGCGCCCCAAGCTCTACGGCGACGGCCGCAACGTCCGCGACTGGATCCACACCGAGGACCACAGCTCCGCCCCGACCTCGGCTGGGAGCCGAGGAACACCGACTTCCAGCCGAACGCCGGCACGGGGACGAGGAGGTTGCGCCGGAGGAACCCCACGGCGTTCTCGACGGAGCCCTTCTCGTTTCCCGAATAGGGGTTGCAGTACCGGCTCTCGAAGCGGTAGTGGGCCTGAACTGCGAGAACAGCCTCGATTCCGTGACCTCCCCGCGCACCATCCTGCCCGCCTCGGTGGCGTTGTCGAGCACCATCGCCGCCGGGGCGCGGCCCCAGCGGCGGAAGATCTCGAGCAGCCCGGCGCACAGGCACTCCGACCTCTGCGACATGAGGGCGACGCACTGCCGGTCGTTCGAGTGCGGAAGCGTCGCGACCAGCAGCTTGAGGTCGAGGGTCCTCCCGCCGACCGCGGCGCGGAAGTTCCCGAAATCGACCTGGCAGGTGCCGGGCGCCCACTCGAGCTCGAGGTACCCCTCTCCGCCCGCCGCCGCCCGGGCAAGCCTGAACTCGCGGACGAACCTCTGCACGGTGGAGTACGAGCCGCCGTAGCCGCGCTCGGCGACGAGCCTGTCGTAGATCCGCCTGGCGGTGTGGCGCTGCTTCCTCGGGGCCCCGAGGTCGGCCTCGAGAACGCCCGCGACCCATTCCTCGTTGCCCTAGAGCGCGGGCCTGCCCCTCCTCTGGGGCATCGGCGCGGCGGGCGACATGTCCTCCATGTCGGCGTACTTCGCCACGGTGTTCCGGCTCACGTGGAGCATTCGGGCGATCTCGGACCTCGAGCGCCCGGCGGCATCCATCGACCGTATGTCATTCACTGTGTCCAGGGGCACGGTCATCTCCTCCATCCTTCCCGGGCGGGCTCGCCAGAGTAACCGCCCGGGGAAACCATACGGCGAGGGCCGCGCCCCCGGTCCCCGGGGCGCGGCCCTCTTGCTTAAACTGCTCAATTTTTCGTGCTCACGGTGCTTATTTCCCAGTGATCACTCGGGCCACTTCTTAGTGAACATCAACAACCAGGGTCCAGAGGTGCACCTTCCATGCCTTCTCGCAGGCCAAGCGCTACACGACGACGCGGCCAAAGCTCCAAGCGGGGCGCGAGCTCTACGCCATCGCGCGCGACCTCATGGGCATCGAGACGCTGCGCCAGGCTGAGCTCTGGGTCGAGCGACAGGGCGGTGTGGGAGGACCTTCACCATAGGGATCCGTACCCGTTCTGGCTGGATTAATGGATGGGAACTGGCGTTCTGTCGGGACACACTATTTGTCCTATAAGCCAGAAAAAGCAAACTGCATTCTATATTGCTCCTTGTGTTCAGTGTCTTGTTCTTCGTCTCCGCATATATGGTCTATGGGATCATATCGCTGGCTCATCGAGAGCAGGATACCTTTGAACGGCTAGAAGAAACGATGTGTGATCCTGATATTTTTTATAGAATATATGGAGCAGGCGCACGTGGTCGAATTTGCCATTTTGGGCGGAGTGATAGCCCTCAACGTGCTCGCCTGGATGTCTGGATGGGCGCACCGTCGCAGCCGTCGAGGCCACATTCATATATGGAGAACGTGGCTCATGTATGCCCTGACTATCCTGGCCTGCGCGGCGGCGTCGTTTGCCGACCAGTATCACAAGCTGTATGTGCCTGGTTGTCACTTCGACAAGCTCGATTTGTTTCTGGATGCCTCAGGCTACATCACGGCTGTTACCTGCGCCTTTATAGCTTGGAGTATTGGCTCATTCGTGTACCGCCTCATTTTTCAAAACAAATTTGTAAAAAAGTTGTTGACGCGCCACCGACCTCTGGGCTATATTAATCCCCGCGATGGACCTGTAGCTCAGTTGGTTAGAGCGTCCGGCTGATAACCGGGAGGTCACAAGTTCGAATCTTGTCAGGTCCACCACTTTCTTTCGCAATAAACACCCCAGCGAGAGCCGAGTCGCCGCTGGGGTGTTTATTACTGTCTCCGTGGGGGTTTAGCTCAGCTGGGAGAGCGCGGGCTTTGCAAGCCTGAGGTCAGGGGTTCGATCCCCCTAACCTCCACCATGATGGACCTGTAGCTCAGTTGGTTAGAGCGTCCGGCTGATAACCGGGAGGTCACAAGTTCGAATCTTGTCAGGTCCACCATCAAAACTGTGAAGAGCCTCGGGGCAATTGCCTCGGGGCTTTTTTTTACCTACTGAAAGTAGTCAAAAAAGCCCCGTCCCTAATTAACTACTTTAATTTTGTGTGCTGTGCGAAAGATTGGGTAGTATAGCTATTCAATGCGGTGGAGCTGCCGCGTGTTAACCGCTACGTACCGGAGGTGTTCCATGGTTCGTGTCGACATAGAGACCATCGTCATGGCCGCCGGTCCCGTGCCATCGCTTATCGTGCTTCGCGAGCGCTTCAGCAAATCGGACTCGCCCGCGCCGCTGCGTTCCCTTTCCATTCAGACTGGTTCGTTTGAAGCTGCTGCCATCAGCCGCGGCATCGATAGCGGCCGCGCCGAGCGCCCTATTACCCATGACCTGATGCTCGATACTGTTGGCGCCCTGGGCGCCAAACTCGAGCGCATCGAGATCGTCCGCGCCGAGCCGCCGGTGTTTTACGCGACGATCGTCGTGCTGGCCGATGGCGAGGAGCGTAAGATCGACGCCCGCCCTAGTGATGCCATTGCCCTTGCCGTGCGCAGCAATGCTCCCATGTTTGTGGAGGACGACATCATGAATCGCCTGGGCACTGTTTCTACCCACGCCGAGGAAGTTGACGACGAGCAGGAGTTCGAGAAGTTCGACGAGTTCGTCCATACGCTCTCCCCCGATGACTTCTAAATGCGGGGCGTCCAGGTTGCGGAGCGTTCGCTGATGGCCGGCGGCATGTCGGCCGAGGCGGCCGCCATCGCGCGTGAAGCCCAGATGCGCTCGGAAGCATCTGAGGCGGCTCGCATTGCCTATGTGACGCAGGCCCGCACGCTTCGCGAGCGCCGCGGCTCGTTTATCAAGATGGTCGTCATCTCCGCCCTTGTCGCGGCAATCTGCTCGCGCCTTCGTGGTACAGTTGGTGCGCTTGGGTTTTCGATCTCTACGGGCCTGGTGATCTGGGGCGTGGTCGACGCGGTAATGCTGACCAGTCAGATCAAGGTACTCGACAGGCGCGCGATGGATATGATGCGCGCCCGCGACGCTGCCGCCAAGATCGCCGCCGAGGCACAGGAACTGTAACGACTCCGGACTCGATGGGAAGGTCTAAAGATGGCACAGGATATGCAGGACGCCGGTAACGTCTCCGCCGAGCTCGACGCCATGGTGTGCGATCTGATTGGCGCCTTCTTGGACGACCTGGCCGCAGGCGAAAACCCTGGCGTGGTTGTGGCAATTGAGGACGCCACTTCCAACCGTTATCTTGCCGCGCTCGACGAGGATGGCGAGGAGGCATGCCTGGAGGCTGCCACCAACTTTATCTCCGAGCACAAGATGGGTCTTAAGGACGAGGGCCTGGGCCGTATCGCCCGCTATGCTATCGGCTATACCGGCTGCGTCGAGATTGACGGCGGCTATCACGACGCCCTGCTCGTGAGCTTCTTTGAGACTACGCTCGAGAGTGGTTTTTCGGCATATGTGCTGTATGAGGGCATGGGTGCCGGCGATGGTTTTATGTGGAGCGACCCTGAACCTGCAGGTGAGGAAACCCCTCTTATCTAAAATCGCTAAAATAAACGAGTTTTCGGTAAAAGGCTCAATATTCCCGCTGAGCGTTGTATCGCTGGGCGGGCCGCATACGCGTGCCGTTTGTATATGGATAGAAGATAGGGGAACTACATGCGCGTAGACAATCTGAGGAACATCGCCATCATCGCTCACGTCGACCACGGCAAGACGACGATGGTCGACAAGCTCCTGCGTGCCACGGACGCCTTCCGTGCTAACCAGCAGGTCGAGGACCGCGTCCTGGACTCTAACGACCAGGAGCGCGAGCGCGGCATCACGATTCTCGCCAAGAACATCTCTATCGAGTACAAGGACGTTAAGATCAACGTCATCGACACCCCGGGCCACGCCGACTTCGGTGGCGAGGTCGAGCGCGTGCTGCGTATGGCCGACGGCGCCCTGCTGCTGGTCGACGCTTTTGAGGGTCCCATGCCCCAGACCCGCTTCGTGCTGCGTCACGCTATCGACACCGGCCTTAAGATCATGATCGTCATCAACAAGATCGATCGTCCGGGCGCTAACCCCGAGAGGGCCTACAACGACTGCCTCGACCTTATGGCAGACCTGGGCGCTACCGACGACCAGCTCGAGTTCGCCATGGAGCACGTTATCTACGCCAGCGGCGTCAACGGCTTTGCCCGTCATGACCCTGAGGACGGCAACATGGACATGTACCCGCTGCTCGACATGATCATCGACGACATGCCCGCGCCCGAGGTTGACGAGACCGCTCCGCTCGCCATGCAGTGCGTGACCATCGACCACTCCAACTTCGTCGGCCGTATCGGTATCGGCCGCGTGTACTCCGGCACCATCCACCAGGGCGATCAGATCTTGGTTGTTAAGAACGACGGCTCCAGCGCCACCGCTACCGTCAAGCAGCTCTTCACCTTCGACTACCTGGGCCGTACCGAGTGCCAGGAAGTCGGCGCTGGCGACATCGCCGCCGTCGTGGGCATCGACCGCACCGATATCGGCGATGTCTACACCGACCCCGAGAACCCTGTCGAGCTCGAGCCCATCGAGATCGACCCGCCGACCCTGTCCATCGTCTTCGAGGCTTCGACCTCCCCGCTCGTCGGCCGCGATGGCGACATCGTGGGCGCCCGTCAGCTCAAGGAGCGCCTGTTCAACGAGGCCGAGAACAACGTGACCATGAAGATCGAGGAGCTCGAGGACAAGAGCGGCGTCGAGGTCTCGGGCCGCGGCATCCTGCATCTGTCCGTTCTGATGGAGTCCATGCGCCGCGAGGGCTTTGAGTTCCAGGTCGGCCGTCCCCGCGTTCTGTTTAAGAAGGACGAGAACGGCAACAAGTTGGAGCCTGTCGAGCAGGCCGTCGTCGAGTGCCCGGACGAGTACTCGGGCAAGGTCGTTGAGGTCTTCGGCACCTCCGGTGGCATCATGACGAGCATGGATACCTCGGGCATCGTGACGCATCTCGAGTTCAAGATCCCGACGCGTGGCATCATGGGCCTTAAGAACCGCATCATGAACGTCACCCACGGCGAGGGCGTGTTCTATCACACCTTCCTGGAGTACGGTCCCTACGCCGGCGAGATCGGCAACCGTCAGAACGGTGCCATGATCTCCATGACCACCGAGAAGGCCGTTGCCTATGCTCTGGGTACGCTGCAGGAGCGCGGCCAGCTCTTCGTTGAGCCGGGTACCGAGTGCTACGAGGGCATGATCGTGGGCGAGCGCAGCAAGGCTGGCGACATGGTCGTCAACATCGCCCGTACCAAGAATCTGGGCAACCAGCGTTCTTCGACTTCCGATATCTCCGTCCAGCTGGTGCCGCCCCGCACCTTCTCGCTGGAGGAGGCGTTGGAGTACATCGCTGATGACGAGCTGGTTGAGATTACGCCCAAGAACATTCGCCTGCGCAAGCGTCTGCTCAACGCAACCGACCGCAAGAAGGCTGCCGTCCGCGCCGGTCAGGTCAACAAATAAGCGCTGGACTTTATAGCTTTAACGAGAAAGGGCGTCGACCGCAATGGTCGGCGCCCTTTTTTGGTGCACGGGGGTTGAGACGGCCTGCACCACCACAAAGGTGCCTGTCCCCTTTGTGGTGGTTGGTGGTTAGGCGGTGGGGAGCCCCGGCGTGTTAGCCGGCTGCTGCGGCTTGAGGTGGGCGTTGCGCCAGATGATTTGGATGACGTAGCCGAGCATAAAGACAAAGGCTACACCGCTGACAAAGTTGCCCATAAGAGGAAGTGCCGTGAGTGCGCCCGCGACGATACCGCCCACGGCGGCCATGGCGTAGCGATTCTGGTTGTGTCCGACCATACGTGCGACCGCGGTGCCCGTAAATGCCGCCGAGATCAGAGCGATGCCGATGATGCCGCACATGAGGGTGCCGGCGAGCGACAGGCCTGCAATCGAGATGATGAGCAACAGGACGGCGGGAACGACGGCGACCGTGCCCAGAAGACCGCTTACCCACAGCGGCGTGGGACGCTGATGCAGCATGCCGGCGGCGCTGGCGGTTGCGCGCGGAAAGACAAGCTCAAGCAGGATGGCGACAAAGCAGGTAGAAAGCGCCGCGGCAACGATGCCGCCGATAATGTCGTTGACCGTAGAGGTGTCCTCGTTTTCGGTTCGGTCGATCTTGAGAGCCCCGACCTGAGCGCCCTCTGCCCGCTCGGGATCCTGTGAGACGTGGGCGTTCACCGTGCCGGTGATGCGGGCGTTTTTGCCCAGGATGAGCTTGTCGGCCCAGACCTCAACATCGCCATCGACGGTGCCGTCAATGGTAACGGTGTCGCCGGCGAGCGCCGCCGATTTGGCAGAGCCACGCAGGGCGACCGTCTCACCCGCTGCGTAAAAACAGTTGGCAGTACTGCCGGTGTTGAGGACGACGTGCTGGCCGGCCACCGTGACGCTGCCATCGATTGCGGTTTTGGCGATATCGATGGTACGCGCCGCCAGGCGAACGGCGCCGCCTACGGTGCAGTCGCGAATCGACAGGCTCTCGCCCGCCGCGATAATATCGCGGCCGATGGGGGCATCGTCTAGGTTGAAGCTTTGACCGGCCCAGTACAGATCGCCCTCGATACCCGACGGAGTTGAGTCAACTTCGGTCGCGAGCACGTTTCCCGCGGTGTCGGTGCTGGCGAACGATGCCGCGGGGAGTGCGGTGAGCGCGAGCGCAATCAGCGCGAATAGAATAGCGATGTGACTCCGCGCTTTGCGGCGCCGGGTTGACGGTACTTGGTTGTAGGGCATAGTGAATCCTTCGTTAGATACTCGACAGGTATCTAACAGGGTACCCAATGCGCAAGCGCTCTAAAAGAACCTGCCGGTTGCATTTCGAAGGTCTGGGCCGTGCTACCTACTTTTTACGGTGCAAAAAGCGTGCGATGTCGTCTTCGGTGGGGCTTTTGATGTCAAAGCGCAGCGATAGCCAACGCAGCCCCATGGTCACGATGACGCATACGACCAGCGCCGCGACATTGCTCATGAGCCCGCTCATGACGAGGCTTACATAACTTGCCGATCCGGCGATGGCCGCGATGGCATAAAAGTTAGTGCGTTGGAAAATGCCCGGCACCACGCCCATAAAGCCGTCGCGCAGCATGCCGCCGCCCACTGCGGTGAAGAAGCCCATCATGATGCATACGGCGGGCGCAAAGCCGTAGACCAGCGCCTTGTCCGCGCCGGTGGCCGCATAAATGCCGACCGAGATGATGTCGAGCAGGGGAATGAGCTTGTCGGGCTTATCGACGATTGCCGGGAAGATATAGATGATGGCCGCCGTGGCGATGGAGAGCGGTAACGCCATTGGTTGGTTGAGGATATACACGTTGCCGACCTGGAGCGTCATATCGCGCAAGAGACCGCCGCCCAGACCGCAGACCACCGCGAGCGCGACCGCGCCCACCAGATCGAGCTTGTGCTCGCGCGCGACCAGCACGCCCGAGATCGATGCCGCGACAACGGCGAACATCTCGAGCCAAAATGGGATAGCGACCATGGCATCCGAAGCATGTGAAGTAATGGTCATAGCGGCGGCGACGGGCAAGATGGGTCCTTTGAGTTGTAGGTTTGAACAATGCCCGTACATAGTACATGGTTGACGGCGATTGAGACCTTATTGCTCGGCAAACGGTAGGGACTGGGCGCGGGCGTGGCATTGCTGGAATGTCAGGGGTCCAAAACATGTACGTCACCCTCCAAAAACGACATTTTTCGGCATCTTTGGAGGCTGACGTACATGTTTGGATTGGGCCCACAGCATGAATGAGTTGATTTACTCACATCCGGTATATTTCCCCACTTCAACGGACATAAGAGTTGGATACCGGCTCAGAGCGAGAGGCCCTCAATGGACACCCCTGTTCTCATTTCGCATAAAACCGCATGGCTTGTCCATCATGCACCCCAGAATTTGGTTCAGTCTCTTGCGCGGCACGACTACCAGATAGGCGCACAAGGCATTTCCACCCAGCAACGTGTTGCGCGCATACGACAGGCCCTTACCGACTGCGGCATTCCGTCCGATATGCTCAAGACTATCGATATCTCGGTTGTATTCGAATTCGAGCGAATTCGTACCAAAGGCGTCGTTTGCCACATTCTTGGACAAAATCTTCCCTACGAGCATATTAACGAGTTGACGCCCGGAATCTTCATCACCGACGAAGCCTTCACCTTCGTGCTCGCTGCCGAGTGGATGGATAGGATCGAATATCTCGAATATGGCTATGAAGTTTGCGGCGATTATCGCATGAGGCTCAATCCCGCCGACCCTTATACCGAGCAACCAGCCACCACCTCCAAGGATGAAATAATCGAACTGCTCGATCGGCATCCCGGCAAACCCGGTGCCACACGTGCACGGCTCGCGCTCAGGCACATCTACGATCGCTCTGCCTCGCCTATGGAGACCGCTTCGGCAATCGCCCTCTCACTCCCAACAAGCGAAGGCGGCGTTGGCATCCGAGGTATCGAACTCAACAAACCGCTCGAGATCCCTCAACGTCTCTGGCATTGCGCCAAAGCTCGAACACTCAAAATCGATGCGCTCGTTACCTACAAGCGCAGGGAGCTCGGTATCGAATATAAGGGCGGCTTTCACGATGAGTTCGAGCGCAAAGGAGCAGATGCGGAGCGAGAGGCCGTTCTCTCCCAAATGGGATATCGAATCGTTACGCTCACTTCGGCTCAGTTCGGCAGTCAGCTCGCCTTTCACCGCGCCATGAACAACATTCGCGAAGCACTCGGCATGCCTCGCTGTACCGACACCGGGCACCAGCGAGAGCAAAACGAACTACGCAAGGCGCTTATCCGCAACTGGAAAGGCATGCGAGACGAAGAGGCGCCTTCCGAATAGTGCCACTCCCGTGAGCTCAATCCAAACGTGTACGTCAGCCTTCAAAGATGTCGAAAAATGTCGGTTTTGGAGGGTGACGTACATGTTTGGGGAAGCGTGGGATCGAGACGTATTTCGATAACAAAAAAGCTCCCATTGTTGGGAGCTTTCTCAACCAAAATGGCGGAGGAGGAGGGATTCGAACCCTCGTGACCTTATACAGGCCAAACGGTTTTCGAGACCGCCGCATTCAACCACTCTGCCACCCCTCCGCGTGGGGTAAAAACAAAGCAGGCTCGAAGGCCTGCTTTGGAATTAACTGGCGGAGAGTCAGGGATTTGAACCCTGGAGACGCTTTTGACGCCTACACGATTTCCAATCGTGCTCCTTCGGCCACTCGGACAACTCTCCGTTAAATGCGAAAGTTAGTATACACGAGGAATCGTAAGGTGCAAGCCGAAAACTTAGCATTTTTTGATCCGCAGTGTCTTGCGCTATGCCTAAAACGTGCGGCACATGCAGCCTGACCAGCTAAATCATGCGAAGCGAATTGTTCAAAAAAGGACTTTATAGACCACGAGCAAACGAATTTAAATTCTTTTTGGCGATCAATTGGACCACTGGTATGCATTTCGCGACCACAGCGTTGTGCCCGTTGACCTGCGGCTTGGTGCGACTTGTCCCCACGGCGCCGTATCTTGTCCACAGTTCCGTCAAGCATTTGGTCAGCATTTGGTTGGAAGACGCATGAAGTGCCGTGCGAGTATGGGCATATGTGGAGGTCATGAGGTTGTAGCTGCATATTCTTGCAGCCTAGGAGGTTGAAAGATATTATTACCAAGTCTTTTCCTGCTTCAGGCGCACCTTCACGACCTGAAGCCACATTTGCCCAGAGGAGGTGACAATATGAAGGCTTATGAACTGCTGTTCTTTGTTGACCCGTCGCTCGACCCCGAGACTCGTCTCGCTGTTATGAAGCGTATCGATACCACGATCGCTGAGGGCGCTGGCAAGGTCGACTCCGTTGACGAGTGGGGCAAGCGCAAGCTCGCCTACGAGATCAACGACCTCACCGATGGTGACTACACCCTCATCAACTTCCACGCAGATCCTACCCAGATTGCCGAGCTTGATCGCGTTCTGCGCATCACCGACGCTGTGGTCCGCCACATGATCGTCCGTCGCGACGACCAGGAGTAAGACTGTCGTTTTGGACTGGGCTTGTGCCCCAAGAGGAAGTAGTGAGTTATGAGCATCAATCGAGTGAACATCACCGGTAACCTCACCCGCGATCCCGAGCTGCGCGCCACCGCCGGCGGAACCCAGGTTCTGTCCTTTGGCGTCGCTGTGAACGATCGTCGCCGCAACGCGCAGACTGGCGAGTGGGAGGACTATCCCAACTTTGTCGACTGCACTATGTTCGGCACCCGCGCCGAGGCCGTGAGCCGTTTCCTGGCAAAGGGAAACAAGGTCGCGATCGAGGGCAAGCTGCGCTACAGCTCTTGGGAGCGCGACGGCCAGCGCCGGAGCAAGCTTGAGGTCATCGTCGATGAGATCGAGTTTATGAGCTCCCGTGGTGGCCAGGGTGGTTACGATCAGGGCGGTTACGCCCCCGCAGCTCCCGCGCCCATAGCACGTCCTGCCGCACCGGTGGCTACGCCGCCCGCGGTCGACGTCTACGATGAGGACATCCCGTTCTAAGGGTTGTTCACCTATTTTTGAGTGAGAGGCGGCTTCGGTTCGCCGAAGTTGCCAAACGAAAGGTATTTTGACATGGCTAATGATTTTTCTGCACGTCAGCCGCGTCGTAAGTACTGCCAGTTCTGCAAGGAGAACACTGAGTTCATCGACTATAAGGACACTCAGCTTCTCCGTAAGTACATGACCGACCGTGGCAAGATCAAGCCCCGTCGCGTCACTGGCGCTTGCACGCAGCATCAGCATGACATCGCCAACGCCATCAAGCGCGCCCGCGAGATGGCTCTCCTGCCGTACACCGTCCCCGTGGTTTCCTCTCGTGGCAACCGCGACCGCGGCTAAGAAGGGAGACGCATCATGAAGGTTATTCTTCTCGATGAGATCAAGGGCAAGGGCGGCGAGGGTGACGTCGTAGAGGTCGCCCAGGGTTACGCTGAGAACTTCCTGTTCCCCAAGAAGCTCGCTGTTGCCGCTACCAAGGGCAACCTCAAGCAGCTCGACGAGCGTCGCAACAACATCGCTAAGCGCGAGGCCGTCCGTCTGGCTACCGCCAACGAGACCAAGGCTGCCCTCGAGGGCAAGCAGGTCACCGTTGACGTCAAGGTCGGCGACGAGGGTATCCTCTTTGGCTCCGTTACCGCCGCTATGATCGCTGACGCCATCAAGGCTCAGCTCGGTATGGACATCGACCGCAAGCGCGTCGAGCTCGGTAAGCCCATCAAGGTTGCCGGTGCCCACACCGTTGCCATCTCGCTGTACCGCGAGATCAAGGCCGAGGTTGTCGTTCTCGTCGGCGTTACCGCCGAGGAGCTCGCTGCCGAGGCTGAGGTCGAGGAGGCCGCTGAGGTCGCCGAGGCCGAGACCGCCGAGGTCGAGACTGAGGCTGCTGCCGAGTAGCATTTGCTGCAACGCAACAATCTTGTTCTAAGAAGGGCGCTCTGGGAAACCGGGGCGCCCTTTTGTTTTTTGCGCTGAGTGAGTGTCATGGTGAACGTTGCGTCGAAGTCCTATATACGGGACCGTTCATCCGTTTCGTTCGGTGATGATTAGCGGCGCGTGGCGCGTTTTGGGACCGTGGCTGATACTATGGATGCTCGCAAGCGATATGAATGAGGATGCTCATGGCATATGACGAAAGGGAGACCGGGCTGACGGTTGAGGACCGCGGCTCAAAGTTGGGTCTTCCCCAAAACCAAGATGCAGAGGCCAATGTACTGGCCGCCATGCTGCTATCGCCCGAGGTGGTCGAGGAGGCCCAGGTCGAGCTGCAGCCCGATGACTTCTACCGGCCCATTCATAAGACCATCTATACCGCGATGGTCGATATGTACAACAGCCGCATTCCCATCGACTCCATCTCGCTGATCGATTACCTGCGAAGCATCAACAAGCTCGATGCCGTGGGCGGCGAGGCCTACATTTTGGAGCTGATGGGCCAGACTCTGTCGCTCGTGAACTGGCAGCACCATGCCGCCATCGTCCGTCGCGACTCGATGCTGCGCGAGCTGATCGGCGCCACCAACGAGATCAACGCGCTGGCCTATAACGCCCCTACCGACACCAAGGAGGTCGTGGAGCTGGCCGAGAGCAAGCTGCTCAAGGTCACGGCGCGCGAGGTCAAGTCGAGCTACAAGACGTTGACCGAGTTTATGGTCGAGGCCTATAACGAGGCCGAGGAAGTGTGCCAGGCCGGTGGCCAGGCTGCGGGCGTGCCCACGGGTTTCCCGTCGCTCGACCGCATGCTCATGGGTTTTCGCGAGGGTCAGCTCATCATTATCGGTGCCCGTCCTGCTGTAGGTAAGACGTCGTTCGCCCTGAATCTGGCGCTCAACGCTGCCGCCGCTGGTTATACCGTCGGCTTCTTCTCGCTGGAGATGTCGGGCAAGGAAATTGCCCAGCGTCTGATCTGCGCCTACGCCATGATCTCGATCAGTGACTTTCGCATGGGCCGCATTAGCCCCGAGCAGTGGGCCAATATCAACGAGGCCACGCAGACCTTGTCTAAGCTCGATATTCTGATTGACGATACGCCCGGCACCACAGTGACCGAGATTCGCGCCAAGAGCCGCCGCATGCTCCACAACAAGGAGAAGGCCATCATCATCCTGGACTACCTGCAGCTGGTGAGTCCTCCGCCGGGACGTCGCTCCGAGAGCCGTACCGTCGAGGTCTCCGAGATGTCGCGTGGTCTGAAGATCATGGCCAAGGAGCTCAAGATCCCGCTCATCGCGCTGTCGCAGCTCTCGCGTCAGGTCGAATCCCGTACCGGCAAGCGCCCGCAGCTTTCCGACCTTCGTGAATCGGGCTCCATCGAGCAAGACGCCGATATCGTTATGTTCTTGGACCGCTCCGCCGACGAGGCCGAAGCCTCACGCGACGATCGACCCGACGAGGGCGTTACGCGTATCGTCGTGGCCAAGAACCGTTCGGGCCCGATCGGCGACGTCGACCTGATGTTCCTGCCGGCATCCACCAAGTTCTATGAGCTTGATGGGGCACATGCCGAGGAGTAGGACAGGCGCCCGTTGCACGGGTATACTGGGAATGTTTTGTGCTTCTGCGTGCCGACGCGGCGCGTAGACAGTCCATGAATGTAAGGAGTAAACATGCCGTCAACCGTTTTGGTCGGTGCCCAGTGGGGCGATGAGGGCAAGGGTAAGATTTGCGACCTGGTCGCCGGCGACTTCGATGCCGTCGTGCGCTACTCGGGCGGCAACAACGCCGGCCACACCATCGTCGTCAACGGCAAGAAGTACGGCCTGCACCAGGTGCCCTCCGGCATCATGTATTCCGACCACGTGTCGGTAATCGGTAACGGCTGCGTCGTTAACCCCAAGGTTGTCCTTGAGGAGATCGACATGTTCGAGGCCGACGGCATCACCACCAAGAACCTCAAGATTAGCGGCAACGCGCATGTCATCATGCCGTACCACATCGATCTGGATGGCGCCTTTGAGCAGAAGCTCGGCAAGAAGAACATCGGTACCACCAAGCGCGGTATCGGTCCGTGCTATCAGGACAAGATGGCCCGCATCGGTCTGCGCATGCAGGACATGCTGGACGAGGCACTGTTCCGCGACAAGCTGGAGACCGCTCTCGCCCGCGTGAACCCTGAGCTCGAGCTCATCTACAACCTGCCCACCTACACCGTGGACCAGATTTGCGACGAGTACCTGCCGATGGCCGAGCGCCTGCGTCCCTACATCACCGAGACGAGCCTGCTACTCAACAACATGATCGATGAGGGTAAGGACCTGCTGTTTGAGGGCGCCCAGGCGACGCTGCTCGACATCGACCACGGCACCTATCCGTACGTGACGTCTTCCAACTGCACCGCCGGCGGCGCCATCACCGGTTCCGGCGTGGGCATGAAGAATGTCGACCGCGTGCTGGGCGTCATGAAGGCCTATATCACCCGCGTCGGTTCGGGCCCCATGCCCACCGAGCTTTCCTATGAGTCCGAGGCCGGTCACACGCTGACCGAGGAGGGCTATGAATACGGCGTGACCACCGGTCGCCGTCGTCGCTGCGGCTGGTTCGACGGCCCCATCGCCAACTACGCCTCGCGCGTCAACGGCCTCACCGATATCGCCCTGACCAAGCTCGACGTGCTTTCGGCCTTCGACACCATCAGGGTGTGCGTCGCCTACGACGCCGCCGGCGAGCGCTATACGAGCGTGCCCGAGCATCAGGTGCGCTTTGAGCATGCCAAGCCCATCTACGAGGAGCTCCCTGGCTGGAAGTGCGACATCACCGGCTGCCGCAGCTTTGACGAGCTGCCGCAGGAGGCCCAGGACTACGTGGCGTTTATCGAGGATCTGGCACACACCCGCGTGACGTTTGTTGGCGTTGGCGCTGGTCGCGAGCAGATCATCAACCGATTCTGGAAGTAATCGGGACCATTTGGTTATTGCGATATACCCCTTTGCAGCCCAAGTGGGCGGCCGAGGGGTATATTTGCTTGCAAAGGGCTCGCGCGGAGCGGGCCATTCATCCATAGAGGAGGCACCCTTGAAGGCGGACACTCAAACCATCGACATCCTGTTGTTGGGCAGCGGCGGCCGCGAGCATGCTTTGGCAGCAAAGCTCGCAGCATCACCGCGCGCCGGCAAGCTCTACATTGCGCCGGGTAACGGCGGCACCGCGAGCTGCGGCGAGAACGTTGTTCTCGACGACTGCGATCCTGCGGCCGTGGCGGCGTTTGCTCAGAGCCACGGATGCGGACTCGTGGTAATTGGCCCCGAGGCTCCGCTCGTGGCGGCCGTGGCCGACGCCGTGCGCGCGGCGGGTATTCCGTGCTTTGGCCCGGGTGCCGAGGGCGCCCAGATGGAGGGCTCCAAGCTGTTCTCCAAGCAGCTCATGGAGCGCGCCGGTATCCCGACGGCAGCCTACGGCTCGTTTACCGACGAGGCTTCGGCTCTCGCCTACGTGCGCGAGCAGGGCGCCCCGCTGGTCGTCAAGGCCGACGGCCTTGCCGCGGGCAAGGGCGTTATCGTGGCGACCGAACTTGAGCAGGCCGAGGAGGCCGTGCGCGAGTGCTTTGGCGGCACCTTTGGCGATGCCGGCAACACCGTGGTTATCGAGGAGATGCTCGTTGGTCCCGAGTGCTCACTGCTCGCCTTTACCGACGGCAAGACCGTGCGCCCCATGGCCACCTCGCAGGACCACAAGCGCGCCCTCGAGGGCGACAAGGGACCCAACACCGGCGGCATGGGCGTCTACAGCCCGGTGCCCATCGTGACCGACGAGGAGCACGCCACCATGGTGGCGGTCATGGAGCAGACCGTTGCCGAGCTTGCTGCCGAGGGCATCGACTACCGCGGCTGCCTGTATGGCGGCTTTATGCTCACGCCTGCCGGCCCCAAGGTGCTGGAGTTCAATGCCCGCTTTGGCGACCCCGAGACGCAGGTCGTGCTGCCGCGCCTTAAGAACGACCTGGTTGAGGTCATGCTCGCCTGCGCCAACTGCGAGCTCGATCAGATTGAGCTCGACTGGCGTGACGAGTGGGCCGTGGCCGTTGTCCTGACGAGCGCGGGCTATCCCGGCAGCTACGAGAAGGGCAAGGTCATCACTGGTATTGAGGATGCCGAGGCCATGGAGAACGTGACCGTGTACCACGCGGGCACCGCCGTGGTGGATGGCCAGCTCGTGACCAACGGCGGCCGCGTGCTTGCCGTAACCGCTCTGGGTGACACGTTCGAGAACGCTCGCAACCTTGCCTACGAGGCCTGCGAGAAGATTGATTTTGAAGGCAAGACCCTGCGCCACGACATCGGCCTGCGCGCGCTGCGCGGCCGCGACGCCTGGGATGCCTAAAATCCGAGAGGAATGAGACGGATGGACGAGAAGAACGAAGAGCTCGTGGATGCGCAGATCGTTGAAGAGGGCAGCCGCATGTATGGGCACGCCGAGGGCGAGCCTGGCGGCGAGGTCGCTGACGAGCCGGCGCTGGTGCTGGGCGACGACGACCCGCACGATGCCGAGCTGCACGAGAAGATTCTTTCGGAGGAGTGCGCCTGGAAGGGCAAGATCCTCGACGTCCACCGTCTTGAGGTTGAGCTGCCCAACGGTCGCCGCAGCGCCCGCGATATCGTTCGCCATCCGGGTGCGGCGGCCGTTGTAGCGCTGACCGAGAGCGGCAAGATCGTACTGGTGCGTCAGTACCGCACCGCTATCGACCGCGTGACGCTCGAGATTCCCGCCGGCAAGCTCGATCCAGGCGAGGACCCGCTCGATTGCGCCAAACGCGAGCTGCATGAGGAGACGGGCTTTAGGGCTGATCGCATTCGCTTTTTGACGTCGATTGTCACGTCCTGCGGTTTTTGCGACGAGATCATTCACATCTACTTGGCTACCAAGTTGGAGTTTGATGCGCCCAACCCCGACGATGACGAGTTTGTCAACGTTGACCTGGTGCCGCTGCACGAGCTGATCGACGCCGTGCTCGACGGCAAGATCGAAGACGCCAAGACCGTCGTTGGCGCCTTGGCCTGCGACAGCATCGCGCATCGCCTTGGGGGTGCGGAGCTTTAACGAGCGGGGATGATCCCGCAGGTTTGTGTAAGTCAGCGAAAGTGCTCCATTTGAGACAAGGTGGCCCAAAAGAGGAGGGAAGCGTATGGATATACGCGACCGACGATTGAAGGCCAGATTGTCCAAATGGAGCACTTGCAGCGTCGAGACGAAACGCGGTTTGGTAAAACCGCGTAAGGTGATTATGCTGAAGAGGTTTCTTTCTTACTACAGGCCCCAGATGGGGCTTTTTGTTGCTGATACTGTTTGTGCTCTGGTGCTTGCCGCCATTGACCTTGCGTTTCCTATTATTCTGCGCAATTTGACCGGTGGGCTGTTTACCCAGGGTCATGCTGCCATTATGCAGGCGCTCGGTATGATCGCGGTAGGTTTGGTGCTGATGTATGTCATCCGCTGCGCCTGCCGCTATTTTGTGAGCTATTGGGGTCACGTGATGGGTGCGCGCATGGAGTCCAAGATGCGCGAGGACCTGTTCGACCAGTATGAGCGCTTTAGCTTTGCGTACTTCGACCGTAACAGCTCGGGCGACATGATGAGCCGCGTGGTCAACGACCTGTTCGATATCTGCGAGGCGGCGCACCACGTGCCCGAGTGGATCATCATCTGCGGCATCGAGATTATCGGCTCGTTTGTGATCCTCTTTACCATCGCCCCGGTGCTGGCGCTTGCCATGGCTGCGGTGACAGCAGCGTTTTCGGTCATCATGTTTTGGCAGAACATGCGCATGCGCGAGGTCTTTAGCGACAACCGCAAAAAGATCAGCGGCATCAATGCGCAGCTGCAGGATTCGCTGGCGGGCATGCGCGTGGTCAAGAGCTTTGCCAATGAGGAGACCGAGCGCTTCAAGTTCCGCGCCTCCAACAATCGCTATCTTTCGTCCAAGGAGAACATGTATCACGCCATGGGCGTCTATACCGCGACGTATGGCCTGCTCTCGGGTGTGCTCTATGTGATCGTGGTGCTGCTGGGCGGCTGGCTGGTCGCCCAGGGACAGCTGCAGGCGGTCGATATGGCGACCTTTGCACTCTATATTTCGCTGTTCTGCACGCCGCTCGAGACACTCGTCAATTCGGCCGAAACGTATCAGAAGGCCATCGCCGGCTTTAAGCGCATGGACGAGGTGCTCTCGACCGCGCCGGATATCCAGGACAAGCCGGGCGCTACGGATCTGCAGGTGACTGCCGGCGCCGTGGAGTATCACGACGTGTGCTTTAACTACGAGGACGTTGAGCTGGGCGAGGGCGATGCCGAAGAGCGTCCCGTTATCGACCATATGAACCTGTCCATCAAGCCCGGGCAGACCATCGCTTTGGTTGGCCCTTCGGGCGGTGGCAAGTCCACGACCTGTTCGCTGCTGCCGCGCTTTTATGACGTGGCTGCCGGATCCATTAGCATCGACGGTCAGGATGTACGCGATGTGACGCAGCAGAGCCTGCGCCGCGCTATCGGCCTGGTGCAGCAGGATGTCTACCTGTTTGACGGAACAATCGGCGAGAACATCGCCTACGGCAAGCCGGGCGCCACGGCAGAAGAGATCGCCGGAGCCGCCCGTCGCGCCAACATCGATGCCTTTATCGAGTCGCTTCCGCAGGGCTATGACACCGTGGTGGGCGAGCGCGGCAGCCGTCTTTCGGGCGGACAGAAGCAACGCGTCGCCATCGCGCGCGTGTTTCTCAAGAATCCCAAAATCTTGATCTTGGACGAGGCGACGAGTGCTTTGGATAACGAGAGCGAGGAGGCGGTGCAGGAGTCACTCGAGGAGCTGGCACGCGGCCGTACCACAATCATCATCGCCCACCGTCTTTCGACCATTAAACATGCCGATGAGATTGCGACCGTTGAGCATGGTCGCGTTGTGGAGCGTGGCACGCACGAGGAGCTTCTCGCCCGTGGCGGCACCTATGCCCGTTACTATCGAATGCAGTTCGAAGGTGCGCGTGCGCACGAGCTCGACTGATTGATATGACAGGAAGTTTATGGCTGACAAGAACCCTTTGACTCCGGAAGAAGTGACGGAGTTATTCTCCGAAATCGATGCATCCGGCGTCTTGGATCCCACGCTTGCCAAAAAGCGAACCGAGCGCATGCGTGAGAAGGAGGCTGCGGCCAAGCGCGGTGACAAAGCGGCGCTAGCGCAGCTGCGCAGCGAGGACCGCGCGAGCCAGGCAAAACATATCGACCCGCTGTCCGAGGACGATCCTTCGGGCTCGCAGGTGAGCCATACCATTACGAAGACCGCGGTGGCCGTAGTCATTGGTATTTTGGTGCTGATCGTGGGCATGCAGATCGGCTACGGCGTGATGCGCCGTCTGAATACCGCCAACCTGTCCGAGAGCGTTTCGGTGGATACCGTCTCGACCGCGCTCAAGGGTGGACTCGAATGGGGCAACGGCTTTACGCAGTTCCCGCTCGATTTTTCTGTCGACGAGGCCGATGAGCGTACGGGCACGGTTGAGGTGACGGTGTTGGACACGTCGTCTGCCAATGAGCTCGAGCTGCTGTCCAACGGGCAGATCCAGGCCGCGGCGCTTGCGACCAACGCCCTGCTCAACGACAAGATTGACCGCGTGGTGTATAACGTTCACGCCTATATCGACGAGGATAGCAACATTCAGCACGATTCCTTTTTTGGCATGTTCCCCGCGCGGGGTCATCAGAGCGCCATTTTGACGTTTGTGTGGACCAAGAGCTCATCCAACGCCACGAGCATCGACTGGAAGATGCGCATCGTAAGCATGGACGACACCATTGCCGAGCGCATTCAAAAACAGGTGAACTCGGTTTCGTCGCTGATCGAGGACCCGGTGGTGAGCCAGACCAAGATTGACGAGGAAAAGGCCGAACGTGACCTGGAGCATCGTCTGCATGGCCGCGAGATTTTCCGCGGCGGCAAGCCCGATCGCTCACCGTCCGATCTGCTGGAACAGGACAAGAAAAAGTAAGACGCCATCATCCCGCGTGAGCCACAAGCCCTGCGGGATGATTTTTCTGGGACGGGGATTAAATAATCATTATGCATAGAAAGTCATAATTATCATTTCGTAAACAATTTGATGAAATTAACGCCATGAGGCATGCTTGCGGTTACAATACCGCGAGGCCTAACTACACACCTTTAAGCCGGTCCTGTGAGACCGGGAAGGAGAATTATGGCGAACAACCATACCGCGGGCGCTGCCGCCCGCACCTTCGCGCCCAGCGAGCTTTGCCAGCATATGCTGGCCAAAACCAGCAAGGGCACCTGCGGTCCCTGTATCCTGTATCTTGAGGATGGGACCATTTTTTATGGACGTGCATGCGGCGCCGAGGGCACCGCGACCGGCGAAGTCTGCTTCAACACCTCGCTCGAGGGCTACTTTGAGGTCATGACCGACCCGAGTTATGCCGGCCAAATTGTAACCATGACCTATCCGCAGATCGGCAATTACGGTATCGACGAGACCGATGTCCAGTCGGCCTTCCCTGGCGACGCCGTGCGCCCTGCGAGCGCTCCGGCTATGCGCGGCATGATCGTTCGCGACATGTGCGCCACGCCTTCTAACTGGCGCTCGGCCGTCAGCGTGCCGGAGTACCTGCGCGCTCACGGCATCGTCGCTATCGAGGGTGTCGACACCCGCGCTCTGGTGCGCCATCTGCGCGACAATGGTTCCAAAATGGGCATTATCTCGACCGAGATCTTCGACGTCGACGAGCTTGCCGAGCGTCTGGCCGCAGCGCCCACGCTGGTAGGCGAGAACCTGGTCAAGACCGTAAGTTGCCCCGCGCCTCACGAGTTTGTGGCCGCCGACCTGCCTGCCACGCATGACTTTGCGCTTGCGGTTGCCGCTCCTGCCCGTCAGAAAGTGGTCGCCTACGACTGCGGTGTGAAGCGCGGCATTCTGGAGGGGCTGGTCCGCGCCGGCTGCGACCTTACCGTCGTGCCGTGGGATACTCCCGCCCAGCAGGTGCTCGAGATGAATCCCGATGGCGTCTTTTTGTCCAACGGCCCCGGCGACCCCGACGCCGTGGTGGAGACCTACGAGCAGGTGCAGCAGCTGATCGGCAAGGTGCCGGTCTTTGGTATTTGCCTAGGTCACCAGATGATCAGCTTGGCCTGCGGCGCCCAAATGGAAAAGCTTAAATTCGGTCACCGTGGCGGTAACCAGCCGGTTATGAATCTGGTGAGCCGTCGCGTGGAGATCACCGCGCAAAACCACGGCTTTGGCCTGCTGTTCCCCAGTCTGGGCAAACTGATTCCGGAGCTTTCCGGCGGCGAAACCGAGCATGCGGCCGATGGCGACCTGCGCGCCTGGGTGCGCCGCGGTATCGCGCCGGTCGTGATGAACGAGCGCTTTGGCCGCATTCGTCTGACACATGTGAACCTCAACGACGGCACCGCCGAGGGCATCCAGCTGCTCGACGCCCCGTGCTTCTCGGTCCAATACCACCCCGAGGCTTCGCCCGGCCCCACCGATGCCCACTATCTCTTTACCGCCTTTACGCGACTCATGGACGGCGAGGAGAACTACCTGGACATCGACACCGCGAAGGACCGCCTCGCCGGCTGGAATTTCGCCGAGTCCGAGAACGCTGCGACCGAGGAGAACTAACATGCCGAAACGTACCGACATCAAGCGCATCCTCGTTATTGGTTCGGGCCCCATCGTTATTGGCCAGGCCTGCGAGTTCGACTACTCCGGCGCCCAGGCCTGCAAGGTGCTCAAGGAGGATGGCTTTGAGGTCATCCTGGTCAACTCCAACCCGGCGACCATCATGACCGACCCGGGCTTGGCCGACCGCACCTATGTCGAGCCCATCACCGCCGAGTTTATCGAGCGCGTAATCAAGAAAGAGCATCCGGACGCGCTGCTGCCCACGCTGGGTGGCCAGACCGGTCTGAACGCCGCCGTCGAGCTGGCGAAAGACGGCACGCTGGACAAGTACGGCGTCGAGATGATCGGCTGCGACCTGGCCGCTATCGAGCGCGGCGAGGACCGCAAGCTCTTTAACGAGGCCATGGCCGAGATCGGCCTGGAGGTCGCGCGCTCGGGCTATGCCTACAGCGTGGCCGACGCCGAGGCTATCGCCGAGCGCGTGGGCTATCCCTGCGTGCTGCGTCCGAGCTTTACCCTCGGCGGCGCCGGCGGCGGCATCGCGCACACCCACGAGGAGCTCGTCTCCATCGTGAGCCAGGGCCTTGAGCTCTCGCCTGCCCATGAGGTGCTGGTCGAGGAGTCCATCGAGGGTTGGAAAGAGTATGAGATGGAGGTCATGCGCGACCACGCCGGCAACGGCATCATCGTGTGCTCCATCGAGAATCTCGACCCCATGGGCGTGCACACCGGCGACTCCATCACCGTGGCGCCGGCGCAGACCCTCTCCGACCTGGAGTATCAGCGCATGCGTGTCGCCTCGCTCGCCATCTTGGAGAAGATCGGCGTCGAGACCGGCGGCTCCAACGTGCAGTTTGCCGTGAACCCCCAGACCGGCCGCCTGATCGTCATCGAGATGAACCCGCGCGTGAGCCGTTCGTCCGCGCTGGCCTCCAAGGCCACGGGTTTCCCCATCGCCAAGGCCGCCGCTCGCCTGGCCGTGGGCTACACGCTCGACGAGATCGTCAACGACATCACCAAGGCCACGCCCGCCTGCTTTGAGCCCACGATCGACTACTGCGTGGTCAAGGTGCCGCGCTTTGCCTTTGAGAAGTTCAAGGGCACCGACCCCACGCTCACCACGCGCATGAAGGCCGTGGGCGAGATTATGGCGATCGGCCGCACCTTTGAGGAGGCCTTCGGCAAGGCCATGCGCTCACTGGAGGACGGGCATCAGGGCATTTGTGCCGGTGGCAAGGAAGGTGCCGAGAAGCTGAGCGACGATGAGCTCGCTCAGGCCGTGGCAACCCCGACCGAGCATCGCATCTTCTTTGTGGTCGAGGCCCTGCGCCGCAGCTGGGACGTTGCGCGTATCCATGCCATTTGCGGCATCGACCCGTGGTATCTCAACCGCATCAACGACATGGTGCAGGTCCAGGAGAGCATCCGCGGCCTGCGTGTGGAGGATATCGACGCCGACGCGATGCGCCTGCTCAAGCAGTACGGCACGAGCGACGCCGAGATTGCCGCGCTGACCGGCTCGGACGAGCGCTTTGTGCGCGCCTATCGCAAGGGTCTGGGCGTGGTTCCCAGCATGAAGACGGTCGATACCTGCGCTGCGGAGTTTTCGAGCGCCACGGAGTACCACTACAAGACGTACGAGAACATCTACCGCACGAGCCCGGATGCCAAGAAGTGCGTGGCTCCCGACGAGACCACGCCGGCGGACAAGCCCAAGGCGATGATCCTGGGCGCCGGCCCCAACCGCATTGGCCAAGGTATCGAGTTCGATTACTGCTGCGTGCACGCGAGCTACGCACTGGCGGCTCGCGGCTTCGAGACCATCATGGTCAACTGCAACCCCGAGACCGTTTCGACTGACTACGACACCTCGGACCGCTTGTACTTTGAGCCGCTCACCTACGAGGACGTCATGGACGTTATCGATGTTGAGCGCCCCGACGGCGTCGTGGTGACGCTCGGCGGCCAGACTCCGCTTAAGCTGGCGCGCATGCTCGAGGAGAGCGGCGTGAACATCATGGGCACCAAGCCCGATGCCATCGACTTTGCCGAGGACCGCGAGCGCTTTGCCGCCCTGCTCGACAAGCTGGGCATTATGTATCCGCCGGCGGGCCAGGCAACCTCGTTTGAGGAGGCCGAGGCCGTGGCCGCGCATATTGGCTACCCGCTGCTGGTGCGTCCGAGCTACGTGCTGGGCGGCCGCGGCATGATGATCGCCTACGATGCCGAGCATCTGCGCGATTACATGGCCGAGGCTGCGCGCATTAGCCCCGACTACCCGGTGTACCTCGACCGCTTCCTGGAGGGTGCGATTGAGTCCGATGTCGATGCCCTGTGCGACGGCGAAGAGGTCTACATCGGCGGCATCCTGGAGCATATTGAGGAGGCCGGTATTCACTCCGGCGACTCTGCGACCTGCATTCCGCCGTTTAGCTTTAGCGAGAGCCTGCAGGCGAAGCTCCGCGAGACCACGCGCCGCATCGCGATGGCGCTGGGCGTACGCGGCCTGGTCAACGTGCAGTATGCCATCAAGGGTGAGACCGTCTACGTGATCGAGGCCAACCCGCGTGCCAGCCGTACCGTGCCGTTTATCTCCAAGGCCACCGGCGTGCCGCTGGCCAAGTGCGCGGCGCGTATCATGGCGGGCGATTCCATCGCGAGCTTGGGCCTGCCGAGCGATGAGCGTCAGCTGGACTGGTTCTGCATGAAGGAAGCCGTTGTGCCCTGGGGCCGTTTCCCGGGCGCCGACGTCATCCTGGGGCCCGAGATGAAGTCGACGGGCGAGGTCATGGGTATCGCCAAGAGCTATCCCGAGGCATACGCCAAGACGCAGCTGGCGATCGACTACAAGCTGCCCGACCCGAGTTGCGGCAAGGTGTTCATTAGCGTGTGCGACCGCGACAAGCGCCATATCCTTTCGGTCGCCCGTATCCTGCGCTATCTGGGCTTTGACATCTGCTCTACCGAGGGTACGGCGCGCGTGCTGCGTGGAGGCAACGTGACGTGCGAGATCGTGGAGAAGATTAGCGGCCCGCACGACGGCGAGCGCCCCAACATCGGCGACCTCATCGCCGATGGCAAGATCGCGGTGATCATCAACACGCCGTACGGTCCTGGCTCGCGCGGCGACGGCTATCTGCTGCGCACCGAGGCAGTGCGACGCGGTGTGACCTGCGTGACCGCGATGTCTGCCGCCAACACGTACGTGAGTGCCATCGAGGCGGTGCGTGAGGACCAGCAGGGTCACGGCAGCGCCAACGACATGGGCATGGACGTCATCGCCCTGCAGGACCTGCCGCAGCACACGGTGTAGGTTGAGCTGGCCGGTCGGGGCGGGGGGCTGAGTTTCCCCCTTCGCTCCGGCTGCAAGCAGAGTCGCTCAGTGAGAAACTCAGCCCCCTCCGCCCCGGCCTACGGTGACTCGGTTGCACCGTGTGCTGCCGAAGGGGCTTTGTGCGATGACTAGGGCTGAATAGAAAATGAGTGTGGGCGCCGTCGTTCGTTTGAACGACGGCGCCCATGTTTTGGATTTATTGGGCTGTGGCGGTGAAGGTTGTTTTGTCGGCGGCGATGTGCACGTGCAGCTTTGCCTGACCGTCGCAGCTGATGAGCACGCCTACCTCGAACGGGGTTCCCGTCTTGTCGTAGGTCGAACGCACGATGCGCATCGCCGCCTTACCGGTGTTCTGTCCCAAAAGACGCGCCTCATGCTTGTCGAGGTTGACCGTCTCGTAGACGGCATCGACGCTTGCGGGCAGGATGCCGGTCTTTTCCGCGATGTAGGCGTAGAGCGAGCCATCCACGTCTTTGCGCGTGAGCTCGGGGCAAAGTGACACGGGGATATAGACGTAGTTGAGCTCCATGGGTTTGTCGTTGGCGAGACGCAGGCGGCGAATCTCCCAGACGGGTGTCCCTTCGGGCACTTTGAGCCCGGAGGCGATGCCGCGGACGGCCGGTATGCTTGAAAAGGCGAGAATCTGCGAGCTCGGAACCCGCCCCGCTTCGCGCATCCGCGCGCTGAAATTCAGGGCCAGGTCGATGCCGGGTGCTGAAGTTTGGGGCTTGATGAACGTGCCCTGGCCGCGCTTGCGCACCACGCGCCCCTCGATGACGAGATCTTGGAAGCAACGGCGCACGGTCGCGCGCGATAACTCCAGCCGCTCACAGATTTCGAGCTCGCGTGGCAGCGGCGTCTTGGTGTCGAACGCCTGGTTGGCGATAAGCAGAGCGATTCGATGTTTAAGCTGGACATAGAGCGGCGTATCACCGCTGCGGTCGAAGGGTTCGGAGGCGAGAAACGAGATCATATCCATGGGGTACCTCCATGTCGTGGGCGTACGTGACATGGTCTGACACTGCGGGGCAAACCGGAGATGCCAGGCCCGATTCTTGCTGGTATGTATGGTGCATAAGGAACATAAAACATTTATCAGGCAATCTACCTGCTATTTTAAAAATAATTAGAAGAAAAAATAATTTAGGCACAAAAATAGTTGCTACTGTTAACCGATGAATAGTTGCCGTTCGCAACTATTTTCTTGTACCGAACATGCCCCGGCGCAACAATAATCTCAGCAAAAAGCAAAGCCGTGCGACACACGGCAGGTCGAGAGGAGACCGCATGCGGTATCTGGTAATGGTCAGTCACGGAACGCTCGCTCCCGGACTGCACAGTGTCCTCAAGATGCTCGGCAATGACGCCCCGAACATCTTGTCGACGAGTCTCGTGGACGGCATGGGCGCTGACGAGTATGTCGAGAACGTCAAGGCGATGCTCGCTCCCGTTACCGCCGATGACGAGGTTGTCCTGCTTGGTGACATCCTGGGCGGATCGCCGCTCACCAATGCCATGAACACGCTGGCCGAGAAGGGTTTGCTCGCCCACACCATTGCCTTCGGCGGTATGAATCTGCCCATGGCTATGACCGCCATGATGGGGCTTGCCACCATGGACCTGGATTCCCTCAAGCAGATGATGCTGCAGGAGGGCAAGAACGGTATGTCCGAGCTCGTTGTCCCGACCGATGACGCCGACGACGAGGACGACGACATCTAGGCAGCGCATCCGCCCAAATTTTCGTGATGGAGCGGGGGTTAAGAGGAAAGACCCCCGGTGATAAAGAAAGGGAGAACGCATGATTTCGTTCATCCGTATTGATGACCGTATGATCCATGGACAGACCGTTACCCGTTGGGCCCTCGAGTATCCCTGCGACGGTCTTATCGCCGTCAACGACGCTGCAGCGTCCAACCCCGTGCTCAAGGAGGCCTACAAGAGTGCCTCGGGCAAGAAGACGTTCGTGTGGACCAAGGAGCACTTCAAGGAGGTCTCCGAGAAGGTTCTCAAGTCCGACACCAAGTACTTCCTGATCACCAAGAACCCGCTCGACATGAAGGAACTTCTCGTCGATTTTGGCTTTAAGCCCGGCATGGACCGCATCATCGTCGGTCCCTGCAACGATCGTCCCGGCACCACCAAGCTTGGCAACAACCAGTCGATCACGCAGGAAGAGGCCCAGGCGCTCGAGGATCTCACCAACGCCGGCTACACGGTCGAGTTCGCCCTTATCAAGGAGAAGTCCATCGGTGAGTGGCCCAAGTTCCGCGGTCAGTTTGGCTTCTAGTTAGGTGCCAGCCGCATTTTGGTATCTACAGCCCTTGGTGAAAGGGGCTGAGGAATAAAGAAAGGGGAAAGCATGGCAATCAATGCATTCCAAGCCGCGCTGTTCGGCCTGTTCGCCTGCCTGGCATCACTGCCTGGCATGGGCGGCACGACGATCGGCAACTACACTCTGGGTCGTCCTCTGGTCGCCGGCCTCATCGTCGGCATCATCATGGGCGATATGCAGACGGGTATCCTCGTCGGCGCTGCCATCCAGGTTGTCTACATCGCTCTCGTGACCCCCGGCGGAACCGTCTCCGCCGACGTCCGCGCCGTGTCCTATATCGGCATCCCGCTGGCGATCCTCGCCATCAAGAACTCGGGCATCGATCCCGCCTCCGCTGAGGCTGCCGGCATGGCCGCATCCCTCGGTGCCGCCGTCGGCACGCTCGGCACTGTGCTCTTCTATGGCACCGCCACCATCAACCTGGTGTGGCAGGGCATGGGCTGGAAGTGGCTCGAGAAGGGCGATCTCCACAAGCTCTACCTGGTCAACAACGTTCTGCCTTGGATCGGTCACATCGTCTGCTCGTTCCTCCCGACGTTCATCATCACCATGGGCGGCACCGCCATGGTCGACCTCATGAAGACCTACATGCCCATGGACGGCATCGCGATGAAGACGCTGTTTACCGTCGGCTCGCTGCTGCCTACCGTCGGTATCGCCATCCTACTCAAGCAGGTCATCTCTAAGCCCACGGACTTCCTGACGTTCTTCTTCGGCTTCACCCTGTCCGCTGTTATGGGCTGCAACCTGATCGCCGCTGCCGGCATCGGCTGCTTCTTCGCCCTGATCAACTATGAGATCGCTTCGCTCAAGATCGACCTCGCAAACGCTCCCAAGGCAGCTATCGCCTCGGGCTCAGATGATGAGGAAGAGGAGGACATCTAATGGCAGAGAAGAAAAAGCTCTCTAAGAAAACGCTTGCCAAGTCGTTCCGTAACTGGTCCTATGGCAACCTGACCTGCTTCTCGCAGGAGCACATGCAGACCTTCGGTTACCTGTGCGCCATGCTTCCGATTGTCGAGGAGCTCTACGACACGCCCGAGGAGCAGAAGCAGGCCCTCCAGACCTACTCCGCGTTCTTCAACACCGAGCCGCAGATCGGCACCATGATTGTCGGCGTCACCGCCGGCCTCGAGGAGGCTCGCGCAAACGGCGAGGCCATCGACGACGACGCCATCAACGGCATCCGCGCCGGCCTCATGGGCCCGCTCGCCGGCCTTGGCGACTCGCTGATCGTCGGTACCCTGATCCCGATCCTGCTCGGTATTGCCCTCGGTCTCTCGACCGGCGGCTCCCCGCTCGGCGCCATCTTCTATATTGTCGTGTGGAACCTGCTCATGTTCCTTGGCATGCGCTTTGCCTACAACCAGGGCTATGAGCTCGGCGGCAAGGCGGTCGAGGCCCTCGTCGGCCCCAAGGCCAAGGCTCTGCGTGATTCCATCGTGATGGTCGGTACCATGGTCATCGGTGCAGTCGGTGCTACCTGGGTCTCCATCACCTGCAGCCCCAACCTGGTGCTGCCCGGTGGCGGTAAGTTCCAGGACACGCTCGATGGCATCTATCCGCACCTGCTGCCGATGATCTTCATCATCTTCTGCTGGTACATGATGACCAAGAAGAAGGTCAACCCCATCGTTATGATGCTGATCCTCGTTGTGATCGCATTTGTGGGCGTTCTCATTGGCTTCTTCGACCCGGCACTGAGCTACTAGTCATCATCCCCTGGCCCCCTGTAAGGCCGTGCGGCCTCAACCGCACGGCCTTCTGATTTTGCGCCGCCCTTCAAGGGCAATATGGCCAGCGACCTCCATCGCCTACACGACACCCGCTATATTGCTCTTGAAAGATGACGTATTCGACAAACGATGCACTTGCGCATGATGCACACTTTGCACGAGGAGGACCATATGCACGAGAAACATGGACACGACCTTTCGCGCGACGACTTGATTCGCGAGGCAAAGATGCAGACCGATGCTATTCAGCGGCTCAATGTTTGGCTGCGCCTGGGCTATTCGCTCGTGGCGATTGGCTTTTTGATGGGGATGTGGGGTATGCAGGGCGGCCCCGGCTGGGGTGTCCCCGTGGGCATCGTGTGCCTGGTGGTGGGCACTCCGCTTTCGATCGTGCTTAAGGTCGGCACGACCAACGCCAAAAAGAATGTCGAGCGCATGCTCGAGGCCGCTGGTGTCGACGTTGAGGAGCTTATGCGACGCAAGAAGGACGAGCAATAGACTTCCGCGTTGGGGTATCATAAATAATTGTTGCGAATGTTAACTAATGTACGGCAAATGACGGTTTTATGGCCCTTCTAGAGTTGCAAAGGACAATATCCCCAGTGGATTACGATGACGTCGCTCGAAAACTGATTGTGTACTCACGTTCCCTTGCCAAGGGATCCTTGAGTGCTGCCGGCGGCGCCAGTGTGGGCGAGGCACCGGTTTTACAGTATCTATCGGGTATTGACGGTGATGTCATTCCCTCCGAGATTGCCAAGAAGCTGAAATTCTCCCGTGCGCGCATGTCGCATATCTTGGATTCACTCGAGAGTAAGGGTTACGTTCAGCGCAGGACTGATCCAAACGATCGTCGGCGTGTGCTGGCGAGCATTACCGAGGAAGGCCGTGATTTCGCGGCGAAAAAAAATGCCGAGAGTGTGGCATCGCTCTCGAAACAACTCTCAGCGCTCGGCGAGCACGATGCCCAGGAGCTCGTGCGCATCCTGAATAAAGCTTACAGCCTTACCTATGATGCCGACGACTACCTGGACAATCTATAAGGATAAAGACAGACATTTAGGTGCATCTTGAAATGCACCCGGGACAGTTGTGCCCATCAGCCACCGTCAACATCTCATTCCAAACCAAATCAGCCAACGTACGTCATGGCAATCCCCGGTAGGTTGCAGGATGGCGGCTGAGCCTTTCCCTCGGGAAACTTCGCGAAGCCCAGTTCCCGAGGGAAAGGTATGGTCTGTGTAATACCAGACAAACAGTACATTTTTGCTAGATTGGTATTTGACTGAAGAACCAATTGGTATGGCTTATTAAGCCCACCTTGCCGTTGACGCTTATTTTGCTGCCGCTGGGAGAATTCCGAACTTGGGTGCGCAAGTGCTCCCATATGTTGATATGACCTAGTAGGTGGCTATCTGGTTACTACCAGTTGGCCCCTTGGTAACGGGTGGCCCCCATTGTGCGGAATGTACCGAACATCTCCGTTTGATACGTTTTCCCATGCTGCCGGGGGGGGGCGTCCTCGGCACCTCAGCATGTCGGAAGAAAGGAGACCAGATGCGCAGGAATTCCATTTTTACGAAACGGTGGGTGAAGGGAAGCGCGGTCCTCGTTGCCACTGCAGCGACGCTCGTGTTTGCCAATCCCCAGCAGGCGATTGCCACGCCACTCAAGGGCGTCGACTCGGCGACCGTGTCCCAGTCTGCCTCGAATGTCGTCGACATCGATTTCGCTGACGGCATCAAGGGCCGTATTACGTTCCTCGAGGACGGTATTTTCCGTTATAACGTCGACCCCAAGGGTGAGTTTTCCGAGTACGCCACGCCGCGTAGTAAGTCCCACACGGCTAAGATCCAGGCTCAGCCCGATACCTCGGACACCTACAGCAAGCCGAGTGCGACGGTTGCCGACAAGGGCGACACTATCGAGATCACCGGCGGAAAGGCGACCGTGATCCTGGACAAGGCGACTGGCAAGATGAGTATCAAGTCAGGCGACCGTGTCGTGGTTTCCGAGTCCGCGTCCCTCGACCTTGATAAGAAGGGTACCGTCCAGACGCTCGCCAAGGAGAAGTCCGAGAACTTCTTTGGCGGCGGCACCCAGAACGGACGCTTCCTGCACACCAACCAGACCATCGCCATCTCCAACACGAACAACTGGACCGATGGCGGCGTTGCCTCGCCCAACCCGTTTTATTGGACGAGTGACGGCTACGGCGTACTCCGAAACACGTTTGCAGAGGGTTCCTACGACTTCGGTTCCACGGACTCATCGACGGTCACGACTTTGCACAGCGAGAATGAGTTTGATGCCTACTACTTCGTGGCGACCAACGAGGGCGCTTCGAACGTGGCAACCGAGATGCTGCAGGACTACTACAAGGTGACCGGTAACCCGGTACTGCTGCCCGAGTACGGGTTCTACCTTGGTCATCTTAATGCCTATAACCGTGATGGCTGGTCAACGACCTCGGGTCAAAAGAAGTGGGAGACCAAGGGCAGCAAGTCCTCGAGCGAGAAGGGCGACGTTAAGTACGAGTCTGGCATGTCGACGGGCTACAAGCTCGACGGCACACTTGCGGCCGAGACGCTCAACGGTGAGGGCCCTACGGTTGATACCGAGAACATGAAAGCGACCGATTTCGACCGCCAGTTCTCTGCTCGGCAGGTTATCGATGACTACGAGGACAACGACATGCCGCTCGGCTGGTTCCTGCCGAACGACGGTTACGGCGCCGGCTATGGCCAGAACGGTTACTACAAGACCGGCGGCGTCAACTCCGACGGAGCGAGCTCGGCCGACCGTCTTAACGCTGTGCGTGCCAATGTCGACAACCTTAAGAAGTTCACCGAGTATGCCAACTCCAAGGGTGTGAGCACGGGCTTGTGGACCCAGTCCAACCTTGAGCCCGACAGCAACCCTGAGACCCCGTGGCATCTGCTTCGCGACTTCGACGCCGAGGTCAAGACGGGAGGCATCACTACCCTTAAGACCGACGTTGCCTGGGTTGGATCTGGCTACTCCTTTGGTCTTAATGGCATCAAGACAGCTTATGACACGGTGACGACCGGCGCTAACAAGCGCCCCAACATCATCACGCTCGATGGTTGGGCCGGCACGCAGCGCTTTGGTGGCATTTGGACCGGCGACCAGTATGGCGGTAACTGGGAGTACATTCGCTTCCATATCCCCACGTATATCGGTCAGAGTCTTTCGGGCAACCCCAACATCGGCTCCGACATGGATGGCATCTTTGGCGGCGACCCCATCATCTCTGCGCGTGACTACCAGTGGAAGACGTTCACGCCCTCTATGCTTGACATGGACGGTTGGGGCACCTACCGTAAATCGCCCATGACGCACGGCGATCCCTACACAGGCATCTCGCGCTTCTACCTCAAGCTCAAGGCGCAGCTCATGCCCTATATCTACACGAGCGCGGCCTCGGCGGCCAACATCGACACGGGTAACGGCGATGCCGGCCTGCCCATGATCCGCGCCATGCTGCTTTCCGACAACTCCGAGTACGCCGCAAGCACTTCGACGCAGTACCAGTATATGTTCGGTGAGAACTTCCTAGTGGCACCGGTGTATCAGGATACCCAGGCAGACGAGAACGGCAACGACATTCGCAATGGGATTTACCTCCCCAACTACGGCACCGACGAGAATCCCACCATCTGGATCGATTACTTCTCGGGTAAGCAGTATCGCGGCGGCCAGGTTCTCAACAACTACGAGGCTCCGCTTTGGAAGCTGCCGCTGTTTGTGAAGGCCAACGCTATCGTGCCGATGTACGCCGAGAACAACAACCCCGAGGCCGTGAGCGACACCAACACCAAGGGTACCGACCGCAGCCAGCGTATCGTCGAGTTCTTCGCCACCGAGGGCGACGGCACCTTTACGCAGTACGAGGACGACGGCTCCTCCATCGAGAACAACACGACTGAGGACGATTCCTACGGCACGATCGACAATATCTCCTACGGTGAGCATGTGAGCACCGTCTACAGCTCCAAGGCCGCAGGCGGCACCGCGACCTTTACCGCCGAGGCCTCGCAGGGCGGCTACAACGGCTACGACTCCAACCGCACCACGACCTTCGTGGCCAATGTGTCCGCCAAGCCCACGAGCGTTGTCGCCAAGAACGGCGGATCCGCACTCAACGTGGTTGAGGTCGACTCGCAGGAGACCTTTGACGCCGCGACCCCCGAGGCCGGCCAGGCGGTCTACTTCTACAGCGAGACCCCCAACCTCAACCACTACGGCAGCGATGCGGACGGCACCGAGGCCGAGCAGGGCGAGAGCTTTAACAACACCAAGATCACCACGAACCCCAAGGTCTACGTCAAGTTCGCGAAGACCGATGTTGCTGCAGCGGCGCAGACGCTTGAGCTGGGCGGTTTCGTGAACGCCGACGCCACGCTCACAGCCGATCGCCTCAACGAGAACCTCTCCGCACCCACGAACCTTACTGCCCCCGAGGACGCCACGACCCCAACGAGCATCAAGCTCACCTGGGGAAAGGTCGATGGTGCTACCTCCTACGACCTTAAGGTCGACGGCACTGTGTTTGCCGTGGGTGATGCGGCCGAGTTCACGCACACCGACCTCGCCTACAATAGCAAGCACACCTACCAGATTCGTTCGCGCAACGCCGAAGGTTACTCCGCCTGGAGCGATGTGCTCGAGGCGAACTCCGCACTCGATCCGTGGCGGAACGTCCCCGACGCCGAGGAAATCACCTGGGAGGGCTCACTTTACGGCAGCCATAAGGCCGAGCTCGCCTTCGACCATGAGTTCCAGTCGGGCGACGGCGGTTTCCACTCCGGTGGCAACGATCTGGGCAAGGCGCTTACCGTTGACTATGGACGCGCTTACAAGCTCGATAAGCTCGAGTACTATCCGCGCGATGACGCCGGCAACGGCACCGTGACCAAGATGCGTGTTGAGACGAGTCTCGATGGCGTCCACTGGACGAGCCAGGAGGTCGATTGGGCACGTTCCGCTGATTGTAAGACGGTAGCGTTTGACGGCACCGTGGCCGCTCGTTACGTGCGCATGACACCGCTCGCCTCGGTCGGCAATTTCTTCTCCGCGTCCGAGATTGCCATCTACAAGACCGACGGCACGGATGGCTTCGCCGTGGGCTCCAACCTCAACAAGGCCACGATCTCCGACGGAGACTACTCCAACATGAAGAACTATCTGGGCCTCGAGAATCGCGAGCCCGATACCCCGACGTTCGGTTCGCAGATCCGCGACCACTTCGCCGACCTCAACGATAACGGCGTTTACGACGTCTACGATTACTCGTTCACCATGGCGGGTCTTGACGGCGGCACTAAACAAAAGGGCAAGGTCGCAGGTTCGCTCGCGGTGATTCCGAGCAAGACCGAGGTCGAGGCCGGTGATGAGATCACCGTTGATGTCTATGCGGCCGACGCCAAGAACGTCAACGCCCTGGGTGCCCTCGTCAACTTCAAGAGCGACCAGTTCGAGTTTGTGTCCGAGAGCATCGCGCAGGACGGCTCGACTGCCGGCATGGAGAACCTGTCTCGCGAGAAGGTCCAGTTCGTGGACGGAACGCAGACTATCAATCTCGCCTTTGCCAACCGCGGCGATGGCAAGCTCTACAACGGTACTGGCGCGGTGGCGAGTTTCAAGCTCAAGGCCAAGACCGCCGGAAAGGTCGAACTGCCCTCGACATCTTGGCTTATCGGCCCGGCATGCGACGCACTTGAGTTTGCGAGCGACGGCACGGTGACGATGCCGGACGTTCCTCAGCCAACGGTCGCCGAGTACGCCCAGGATGCCTTCAACATCACGATGACCAACGATGAGCTCACGACCGACGACGGGACCAACGTCGAGAAACTTATCCAGCAGAAGAGCTATAACGCGCTGTTCGATAATAACGAGGGCGACAACGGCTTTGAGTTCCTGTGGAACTGGAGTGGCAACTGGGACAGCGAGGGTAAGCTACCGAGTTACGTGAAGCTTCCCACCACGATGACATTCGCATTTAAGACGCCGTCGAAACTCGATAGCGTCGAGGTCGTTAACCGCAACGGCGGCAACGGAACCGTACAGAAGATCAAGGCCGTCGTGACGTTCGAGGATGGCTCGATCCAAGAGTTCGCGGGCGGGGAGTACGATTCCTTCCTGGCTCGCTACGCCTTTGACCTCTCTGCCGAGAACAAGGGCAAGAAGGCGACCAAGGTCGAGGTCACGCCGCTTGAGGCATCGGGTGACCAGATGCTCACACTGCGTGAGGTCAACTTCAACTACACGCAGGGTGTCGAGGCCATCGAGGGTGTCGAGCTAGGCAAGAACCAGACCGAGTTCTTTGAAGGCGACATTACGCCCGTCGACGCCAAGGCTACGCCTGAGAGCGCTGGCTACCCCTATGTGACGGTCGAGAGCTCCGACCCCTCTGTGGTAAGCGTCTCCGCTGTTCAGGCTGGCGATAGCGTGAGCTACTACCTGCGTGCCAACAAGGCCGGCAAGGCAAAGATCACGGTGGCGTCGGTACTCGACCCCTCCAAGACCGCATCCTATGAGGTCGAGGTCAAGGCTGGTGTCGATACCTCTGCGCTCGTGGCAGCGCTTTCCAAGGCCGCGGGCTACAGCGAGTCCGTCTACACCAAGGATTCCTATGCAGCTCTCACCACTGCGGTCGAGGCGGCTCGGAAGCTCCTCGACAGCGGCCAGGGCAGCTATAGCAAGAAGGATGTCGCAGACGCCACTGCCAAGATCGAGAAGGCAATCGACGGCCTCAAGATGCGCCCTGTCGATGAGAAGATCCTCATCAACACGCCCGAGAACCGCAAGAACGTCAAGGTGGCCGACTTCTCGAGTGAGGCCGACTACGAGGGCAGCAACGCCGTCAACGCTCTCGACGGCGACGAGCGGACGCTTTGGCACAGCGACTGGGCCCATGGGACCGGTATGCCCCAGTATCTGAGTGTCGACCTGGGCCGCGACTACGATCTCACCGACGTTACATTCCTGCCGCGCCAGGACGGCGGCACTAACGGCGATATCTTCGAGGCCGAGATACTGGTCTCCGACACTGCCGACGGTTATGAGATGGGCACCGCCGCGTCGATGGGTACGTTCGCCTTCGACAACGACGGCCGCGTGCTCACCGACCGTGGCGACTGGAAGCAGATGAGCTTTGGCGCCGCGCGCGGTCGCTACGTGACCGTCAAGGTGATTCACGCCGGCGGTGGCGACGTTGATGCCTACTGCAGCATGGCGGAGCTCAAGTTCTACGGTACGGCCGTCCCCGATCCGGTGGCGAAGGATGATCTCGCTACCGCGATCGAAAAGGTTGATGCCGAGGTTGCTGCCGGCGACCTCAAGGCCGGTGACTACACCGAGGCCTCCTGGACGGCGCTCGAGAACGCCCTGGCGAGCGCCCGCGCCATCTTGAGCGATGAGGACGCCACGCAGGACGAGGTCGACCAGGCGCTCAGGGCGCTCGAGAGCGCCCGCGGCGCGCTCGAGAAGACCCCGGTGGTCCCGGTCGAGAATCCGACTAAGAAGCAGCTCAAGGCCCTGGTCAAGCAGGCGAAGGAGACTGACACCAGGGGCAAGACGGACGAGTCTGTCAAGGCCCTGACGGATGCCATTACCTACGCCGAGGACGTCTTGGGTGATGAGAATGCTTCCGACACCCAGCTCCAGGCGGCCTATGACCAGCTCAAGCTGGCCATTGAGAGCCTCAGGGATGCCGACTCCGGCAACCAGGGCGGCTCGGGCAACCAGAGTTCCGGCAATGGCTCGAACGGCGGCAACCAGGCGGGCAAGCCCGCAGGCGACAAGGCCCAGGGCAGCAAGAAGAACGGTTCGGCGATCCCCAATACCGGCGACCAGACGGCGGCGACCGTCGTGACCGTCGGTGGTCTCGGCGCCATCATCGCCGCGATCGGCGCTTTCTTCCATCGTCGCAGCAAGGCCAAGTAGCCCCAGCAACAGCTAAGCAAGCGTGCCCGCCGTCCCACCCAAGGACGGTGGGCATGCTTTTTGAATGTAGGCGGAAAGCTCCGACCCTTCGGCCTTAATCTCGCAAAGCATTCCGTCTCTCACCGAACACATCGGCATCGGTGGCTATACTTGAATTATTTGCAGTTAAGGGTCGCGGATTCGCTGCGTCACCGCTCTCAACAGGAGGTCTATGTTTATGGCAGATCAGAAGCCGGTTGTCGGGATCATCATGGGTTCCAAGTCCGATCTGGGCGTTATGGAAGGCTGCACCGCCGAGCTCGAGGCACTGGGTGTGCCCTATGAGCTCGTCATTGCGAGCGCGCACCGCACGCCGGCGAAGGTCCACGACTGGGCTTCGACTGCCGCCGATCGCGGTATCAAAGTGATTATCGCCGCCGCCGGCAAGGCCGCTCACTTGGGTGGTGTCGTGGCTGCCTTTACGCCGCTGCCGGTTATCGGCGTGCCTATGAAGACGAGTGACCTGGGCGGTATGGATTCGCTGCTGTCGATGGTGCAGATGCCTTCGGGCGTGCCCGTGGCCTGCGTTGCCATCAACGGTGCCAAGAACGCCGCCATCTATGCCACACAGATTCTGGGTGCTTGCGACCCCGAGTACCGCAAGGTTATCGAGAAGATGAAGCAGGAGATGGCTGACGCCTAAGCGTTCCGCCGTTTCACCGCAGTATAAGGAGAGCCATGTCCGATTATCAGGGAAAACGATTCAAGGCTTCTCAGATTCCCGATCCGTCGAAGCCGGGTGCTGCCCGTGCGGCACAGCAGGGTCGGACATCCTCTCCTCAGCAGCCGCGCGCGCCGCGCCCCGTGACACCGGCGACGCATCGTCGACAGGACGCGCCGGCCGCATATCGTCCTTCGTCTTATAGCTCCGCTAAGAAGCCGCCCCGGTCTTCATCGCATGCCGCGCCGTCGGATCGCACCGAGCCGCCGCGCAAAAAGCGCCACTCCATTATTCCCATTCTGCTCATCATCATCGGTATCGGTCTGATTGTCGCCGCCGCCGCTATTTTTATTAATGCCCAGATTGGCTATAAGCAGGCGAGCGATTCGTATCAGAAAATCGAGAAGCAATATGTAAGCGATAAGGACGCCAGCGGCGTGCCGATTATCGACTTTGATGCGCTTGCTCAGACGAACCCCGAGATTGTGGGTTGGATTTACGTGCCGGGAACCAACATCAACTATCCCGTGGTGCAGACCAACAACAACTCCAAATACCTCAACACGCTGTTCGATGGCACGTCTAACGCCTCGGGTGCCATCTTCTTGGATAGCGATGACACCGCGCCGGGAATGGTCGACCAGCAGACCACGATCTACGGCCACCATATGAACGATGGGTCGATGTTCAACGTGATTTCGGATACGACTGACCAGGCAACGTTCGATAGCATTGAATATGTGTACTACATCACGCGCGATGCGACGTATAAGTTGCGTCCGCTGGCGACCAAGGTGGTCGAGGACACGTATGCCAAGGCGCGCACGACCAATTTTGAGGGCGACGACGGACTCAAGAACTACCTGTCCGAGATGCTCGACGGCGCTTCTGCCGTGGCGAGTGATGCCACCGATCGTGCCGCTTCGGCAACTAAGGTTGTAACGCTTGTGACCTGTCGTTCGCTGTCGCTGAGCAACACACGCGCCGTCATGGTGCTCACGCCGGTCGAGGAATAAGTTGTTCGAGAGTAGCTAAAAAGGCCCCGTCCCAAATTGGCTACTCGACGACGGTAAGGGAGAAATGATGCTCGAGAGTGGCAAATTGATGCCTTCGATTGATGCTTGGCTGCGCGAGGCCAAGGCCGATGCTTCGGCGGCAGGCTGTGGGATGTATCTGACGCATAACGGTGTGGTGCGCGCGACGCCCAAGGCTGAGGTGCGCGGAGTCGAGACCGATGGCGTGGCGCCTGGGCATAAGGTGGGCGGCATGGTGTTTGGCTTCGATGCTCAGAAGGTGCAGGCTGCTATCGAGGCGACGCGTGCGATGCCGGGTATCGGCTATGTGCGTGTGTGGCTGGCAAGCGGCGAGCTTGCCGTAGGTGACGACATCATGCTCGTGCTCATCGGCGGGGACATTCGCCCGCACGTGGTCGATGCGCTGCAGGCGCTCGTTGGCACCATTAAGAACGAATGCGTGAGTGAGGTCGAGCGCGAGGCGTAGAGGCTTGCGTCGATAGAAGGATCGTTTATAAAAATGCCCACCGGTACGTGTGATACCGGCGGGCATTTTGCGTTTTGGGCGCGGTGGGCGCTACACGCGCGTCGCATCCTTGGGGCTCATGGTCATGCTCTGGAAGCGGTTTTCCATGTACTCGTTATCGAAGTGCTCTCCGTAGAACTGTGCGACGGGAATGTCCGGCTCCGTGTCGTTAACGCGCTGGTACCAGTAGTCGAGCGACTGCAGCGTCATGACGCCGTCGACCAGCATGATAACGGTAAAGATGACGGTGGCCGAGTAGCGGCTCTTCCAGGGGATCTTGTTGATAAGCTTAAGCAGCCTCGGCAGCAGCAGCTTGATCCAGATGAGGCCGCCCAGGCCCCACAGGCAGGCGAAGCCCGTGCAGGTGCGTCCGCCCGTGAGGACCACGAGCGGATCGGGCAAACCGAACAGCGTTATGTGCGAGTAGCTCCACGAGACCACGCCAAACGCGGTCTGCATAAACCAGCCCACGAACACCTCAAAGCTGGCGCCGAGCAGGGCGCTCACCAGGAAAATGATGATGGGGTTCTTTTTGTAGAAGCGGTTAAGCACCATGGTCATGAGCACGGCGCCAAATCCGTAGATGGGGCTGAAGGGGCCAAACAGCATGCCGGCGCGGTTCTGATAGACGCCCGGGTCGTCGACCGTCATGTGCCAGATGTCCTCGGCGATCAGGCCGAGTATGCAGCAGACAAAGAACACCCAGAACAGGTTGAAGTAGTTGAGCTTGATGTAGCCCTCGCCGGTTTCATCGCGGCCGAGCATGCCCTCGGCGGCGGCGTCGCGGTCGAGCATCTCCTGCAGGCGGCGCTGCAGTTCGCGCTCCTGACGCAGCGTGGGGTCGACGGTTGCCGAAAGTGCAACAAGGATGCCGAGCTGGATCGCGGGACGCAGCAGGAAGGGCCCGATGCCCTGGAGCATCACGTCGACCAAAAGCTCGACGACGGTGAATGCAATAAGGATGTAGGACAGGCGGGCGGCGTTGCGGCGCTGGTTTTTGATAAGGTCCAGGCCAAAGATGATTAAGATGACGGCACTTGCCGCAGAGAGCATGATGCCGGCGACGATAAGGCCGACTGCGACGAGCGTGTTGTCGCCGAGCTTTTCGGTGGCGTTGCCGTTAACAAGTGCCGTGATGACCTGCCACATAAAGGCAGCGACCGACGGGAGCGTGCCCACGCCGGAAAGGATGCACAGGACGGCGTACACCTTAATGATGAGGGGAATCTTCTTGACCTCTGTGGCGCTGGGGACGCTGGGGTCGAGTTCGTTTCGATCCATACAGAACCTTTCTCGCTTTGTTGTAGGTTATAAGGATACGCCGCCGACCTGCCAAAAGACAGGGCGAACGTCCCAATTGCAACTTTGTAATCCCCAACGGCGGACGCGGCGGCCATCTGGGGGCGCGGGCACTTACACTGGACAGACCGATAAAATGTTTGGCAACAAAACTGATTATTAGCTCGGTGGGCTTTTAAAAAGCGCTGCTCATGCGCTGGGGAGCACGTCGCGCCGTGCGTATAATAAGGCGGGTAACGCCAAAAATACGAGGCTCTGAGGGGATACCATGTCTCAAGAAACCATCCGCGCGGCCGAGCGTGCCGCGGGACAGGTGAACACCATGTCGACGTATGATCCGGACTCCGACCAGCTGCATGAGGAATGTGGCATTTTCGGCGTATGGGCGCCCGATCGCGACGTGGCTCGACTGACGTACTTTGGCCTGCGTGCGCTGCAGCACCGTGGCCAGGAATCGGCTGGAATCGCCGTGGGTGACGGCGGCACGGTTATGGTCCGCAAAGATCTGGGCCTGCTCGACCGCGTGTTCTCCAACGCCGACCTGTCGACGCTCTCCGGCCAGCTGGCCGTGGGTCATGTGCGCTACGGCACTGCCGGCGCCAAGAGCTGGGAAGCCTCTCAGCCGCACCTCTCTACCATCAATAGCGTCATTATCGCGCTCGCGCACAACGGCACCCTCGTCAACACCGACGAGCTGCGCCGTCAGCTGATCGAGCTGGGCGTGCCGTTCCTCTCCAATTCGGATTCCGAGGTCGCGACCAAGCTTATCGGCTACTTTACCCAGCGTACGGGCCACCTGCGCGAGGGTATTCGCAAGACCATGGAGCTCGTGCGCGGCGGCTACGCCATGACGCTCATCAACGAGCAGGCGCTCTACGCATTCCGCGATCCACACGGCATTCGCCCGCTCGTGCTGGGCAAGCTGGTGGACGAGGGTCTGGACCAGGCCGATGCCGCAGCCGTTTCGCAGCTGCCGTCGCAGGACGGCGCCGCGACGGTCGACTCCGCCGTCCGTGTCACGCGCGCCGGCGGCTGGGTCGTTGCTTCCGAGACCTGCGCACTCGACATCGTGGGTGCCGAGTACGTCCGTGACGTCCGTCCCGGCGAGATCTTGCGCATCAGCGCCGAGGGCCTGGTATCCGAGCAGGGCGTGCCTGCAGCCGAAGAGCCCGCCAACTGCATCTTTGAGCAGGTCTACTTTGCCCGCCCCGACTCCATCATGAACGGCAAGAGCGTCTATGCCTGCCGTTACGACATGGGTCGTCAGCTGGCACATGAGGAGCCTGTCGAGGCCGACCTGGTCATCGGCGTGCCCGACTCCGGCCTGCCGCCTGCGGAGGGGTATTCGCACGAGAGCGGTATTCCCTTTGGCGAGGGCCTTATCAAGAACCGCTACGTGGGCCGTACGTTTATCGAGCCTACGCAGGAGTTGCGCGCCATGGGCGTGCGCATGAAGCTCAACCCGCTGCGCGACAACATCGAGGGCAAGCGCCTGGTCGTCATCGACGACTCCATCGTGCGCGGCACCACCATGGTGCAGCTCGTCAAGATGCTGCGCAACGCCGGCGCCAAGGAGATTCATATCCGCATCAACTCGCCCGAGGTCATCTGGCCGTGCTTCTACGGTATCGATACCGACGTGCAGTCGCAGCTTATCAGCGCCAACAAGACGGTCGACGAGATTTGCGAGTATATCGGCGCCGATTCGCTGGCCTTCCTTTCGGTCGAGGGCCTGCTTAAGGTCATGCCCAAGGGCGGTTACTGCGATGCGTGCTTTACCGGCCGCTACCCCGTGGCGATTCCCGAGAGCTTTGGCCGCGACAAGTTTATGGAGGGCTTTAAGCCCCGCAACCTGGACAAGCCGCTGCACTTTGACGACGACGCCGTGATCGAGAAATACGACGACCGCAGCTGGGAAGAGGAGCACGGCGAGGCATAAAACCTGCCATATGGGGACAGGTTTATTTTGGTAGGTTTTACCTGCTGTTTTGTTGATATGACGGCGCGTGCTGTTATGGCGCGCGCCGAAATGAACGCAACTATGAGCACCGTTTGGCGCCCGTGCGGCGCCACGGTAGTGGGAGAGGAAGGCTCAGATGAGCGACAGCAAGCATGTGACGTACGAGGACGCCGGCGTCGACACCGCCGAGGGCGGTCGCGCCGTCGACGCGATTAAGCAGATGGTCAAGGACACTAACCGTTCCGAGGTTATCGGTGGCATCGGCGGCTTTGGCGGCCTGTTCTCGGCCGCCGCGCTCAAGGATATGGAAGACCCGATCCTGATTAGCGGTACCGACGGCGTGGGCACCAAGCTCGTGCTCGCCCAGATCATGGACCGTCACGAGACGGTTGGCCAGGACCTGGTCGCTATGTGCGTCAACGATATTCTGGCTTCGGGCGCCGAGCCGCTGTTCTTCCTGGACTACGTTGCCATCGGTCACATCGAGGCCGAGCACATGGCAAAGATTATCAAGGGTGTGGCCGACGGCTGCAAGCTCGCGGGCTGCGCGCTCGTGGGCGGTGAGATGGCCGAGCACCCGGGCGTCATGGCTCCTGCCGACTACGACCTTGCCGGATTTACCGTGGGCGTCGTCGACCGTCCCAAGATGCTCGACCCCGCAAACGTCCGCCCGGGCGATGTGATCCTGGGCCTGCCTTCCACCGGCGTGCACTCCAACGGCTACTCGCTCGTGCGTAAGGTCATTGGCGTCGACGGCGTTAAGCCGGGCACGCCCGAGGCCGTCGCTAAGGCCGAGGAGCTGAGCCGTCCGCTCGAGGAGCTCGGCGGTGCATCGCTGGCAGACGCTCTGTTGGCCCCCACGCGCATCTACGTCAAGCCGATCCTGGAGCTGCTGCGCGGCGGCGCCAACGTGCACGCCATCGCCCACATCACTGGCGGCGGTATTACCGAGAACCTCAACCGCGCGCTCGCCGACGACGTCGACGCCGTGGTCACCCGCAACGGCGCCGAGATGGGATGGGACGTTCCGCCCGTCATTACTTACGTGTCGCGTCAGGCCGAGCTCGCGCCCAACGAGGCATGCAAGACCTTCAACATGGGCGTCGGCCTGTGCCTGATCGTCGCCCCCGAGGACGAGGCCGCCGTGACCGAGGCCCTGGTCGCGCTGGGCGAGAAGCCGTTCCGCGTGGGCGAGTGCGTCGAGGGTTCCGGTAAGGTCGTGTACTCCGATGAGCGCTAACGAGCAGATGGCTGCTGGTGAGGGCCTGGGCTATGTGCCCTACACCCGTCCGACCGGCACTGATACGGCTGAGCCGCTCAAGATTGGCGTGCTCATCAGCGGTTCTGGTACCAACCTGCAGGCGCTGATCGACCTGATCGCTGCCGGCAAGCTCAACGCTTCGATTGAGCTCGTGGTGTCGAGCCGTCCTTCGGCCAAGGGGTTGCAGCGTGCCGAGCGTGCGGGTATCCAGACGCTGACGCTGTCCAAGGATGTCTATGCCGACCCCATCGCCGCCGACGAGATCATCGCGCACGAGCTGCTCGAGCGCGGCTGCGAGTATGTGGTCATGGCCGGCTACATGCGCATGGTGCACACGCCGCTGCTGGCGGCGTTTCCCAACCGCGTGGTGAACCTGCATCCGGCGCTGCTGCCGAGCTTTACCGGCGCGCATGCGATCGACGATGCCTTTGCGCGCGGCGTCAAGGTGACCGGCGTGACCGTGCACTTTGCCAACGAGGTCTACGACAACGGCCCCATCATCGCCCAGCGCGCGCTGGCTGTCGAGGAGGGCTGGGATGTCGACACGCTCGAGGAACACATCCACGCGATTGAGCACGTACTGTATCCCGAGGTCGTGCAGATGCTCGCCGACGGCCGCGTCCACGTGCTGGAGAGCGGCAAGGTCGCAATTGATGCGCCCCGCGGCTAGCGGCGCACAGTACAATTTAGTTGAGTGGTCAGGGTGGTCATTGGCGCCAAGGCGCGCGTGGCCACCTTTTGTTTTGGGTAGTCATCGGGGACGTTCTTGAATGACTAGGTGAGAGAGGTGAGCGCATGGCGGATAACGAAGCGCTGTTTGCGCCTGAGCTGGTGTTTTTTGATTGGGAGTGTGCGACGCCGGATGAGGTGTTCGCGCGGCTTGAGGGCGAGCTTGTACCGCGTGGCTACATTGCCGACGGTTGGTTCGACGCCGTTCGCACGCGCGAGGATGCCTATCCCACGGGTCTTGCCATGCCGGCGGCAAACATTGCCATTCCGCATACCGATCCGGGGTTTGTGGCCAAGCCCTATATCGCGGTGGTGAAGCCCGCCGCGCCCGTGACATTTAACGCTATGGCTGGCATGGGCGCTCCGGTGCCGGCGCAGATCGTCATCAATCTGGGCATCGCCGAGCCGGGCGGCCAGGTCGAGGCCCTGCAGGCGCTCATGAACGTCTTTATGGACGCCGATGCCGCAGCCGACGTGCTCGGCCAGACCACGTCCCAGGGCATGGTCGACGCCATCCGCCGTCACTTCTAAGGTGCCGGCTGCCAGAGCTGTCCCCTTTGCACCAAAATGGTGCAGATTAACCTGTCCCCAATGCACCAAGCGTGCCGCGGGGGCTGCGTTGTGACACAATGGCGTTTGTTCGATTCGTTATGCGAAAGGCCAACTATGGCAAATAAGAAAAAGAACCCCGCACCCGAGCCGACGCCCGAGCAGCAGGCTCGCGCCGCCTCCAGCTCTCGCAAGAAGCAGCGCAAGACCCGCGTGTCCAAGACCGTCAAGATCGTTCTGGTGGTCATCGGCGTGCTGGCAATGCTGCTTTCCGTCTCGGCCATGGCGTGCTCCGGCCTGATGTCGCAGGCAGAGGATACCTCGGGCTACAAGCTTACCGGCGGTGTAGCTGCCACTATCAACGGCACCAACCTCACCGAGGACACCGTGACCAAGCAGATCATGAGCATGCGCACGTCCTACGGCTACACCAAGGACAAGGACTGGGCGCAGTACCTGGTCGACAACGACCTCACGCCCAAGAAGTACCGCAAGCAACTCATCGACTCCTACACGCAGCAGATTCTGCTTCAACAGGCACAGAAGGAGAACGGCGTGACGGTGTCGGACGAGGAGGTCGAGAAGGCTTGGAAGGACGCATGCAAGAGCGCGGGCGGTGCCAAGGCCTTTAAGAAGACCCTCAAGACCTACGGCTATACCGAGGACACCTACAAGGACTCGCTCAAGGAGAGCCTGGCGCAGCAAAAGCTTAAGGATGCCGTCGCGCCCACGAGCAAGCCCAAGGACAGCGAGATTGTCGCTTACATCAACGAAAACCTGTCCAGCTACAACGACGCCCGTCGCTCGTCGAACATCCTGATCAAGGTCGATTCTGACGCTTCCGACGAGGACAAGGCCGCCGCCAAGGCCAAGGCACAGGAGTGCCTGGACAAGATCAACTCCGGTGAGCTGAGCTTTGAGGACGCCGTTGAACAGTACTCCGAGGACACCGGTTCCAAGGAGAAGAAGGGCGATGTGGGCTGGGATAAGCTCACCACCTTTGTCGACAGCTACCAGACGGCGCTCGAGGGGCTCAACAAGGGCGACGTGAGCGAAGTCGTCGAGTCGACGTACGGTTACCACGTCATCAAGTGCACCGACTACTTCCATGTCGATAATCAGGTTGATGACATCAACCAGGTGCCCAAGGCCATCAAAAAGTACGTCTCCAACGTGGTGAAGACGCAAGCGGCCAGCACCGCGTACAGCGAGTGGCTGGAGCAGTACAAGAAGGATGCCGACATCACCGTCAACCCCATGCCCAAGGACGTGCCGTACAACGTCAGCCTGAAGGGCGTCACCAAGAGTTCGACCGACAATTCGTCGACGACTGAGTAATCATGGGATGGCGCTCGCGTGAGTGCCGCCCACACTATTGAGGAGGATTTGCAGATGACCAACGAAGAGCTGCAGAAGGAAATGATCGCGGCCATGAAGGCTAAGGACAAGGTTCGCCTGTCCATCATTCGCCAGGTCAAGGCCGAGGTGAAGAATATCGAGGTTAACGAGCGCCGCGATGTGACCGAGGAAGACGTCAACAGCATGATCAAGCGTCTGATTAAGCAGACGAGCGAGACGCTGGAGATGTCCATCAAGGCCGGCACCGACCAAGAGCGTACCGACAACCTGACCGAGCAGGTCAAGATTCTGGAGAGCCTTCTGCCCGCGCAGGTTTCGGGCGAGGAGCTCGAGGCCCTGATCGAGCAGGTCATCGCCGAGCTGGGCGCCACGTCCAAGAAGCAGATGGGCCAGGTCATGGGCGCTCTGGGTAAGGCCACTGGCGGCAACTTCGATAAGCCGGCAGCAGCAAAGATCGTTGGAGCAAAGCTGGCGTAATTTGTTGCGCGGTTTTACCAAACCGCGCAACGGCTCGACGCTGCAAACCCGTACACGCGGCAATCTGATGTTCAATTTCAAGGGCGCGACCATAAGGTCTGCGCCCTTTCATTTCACGTCACCTTGCTCGCGTGTACGGGTTTTCGCTGACTTATGCTCAACAAGGGCGGTTGGGCGCTCACTGGGGACAGACTTAAATGAGTGCCCAATGAGTGGGCGGAAGGTTGCGGGTTCTTTACGGGGATGTAGTGTGGGCTGCGGAAACGTGGTTCTTTCCGTACAATAGTTCAACTCGTGTAAACGCAGGGAAGGGACATCCATGGCAGACATGATCGAGATCAAGCATCTCAACAAGTACTTTGGCGACCTGCATGTGCTCAAAGATATCAACCTCACCGTCAAGCGCGGCGAGAAGCTCGTAATGATCGGGCCTTCCGGCTCGGGCAAGTCGACACTCATCCGTTGCGTCGATTATCTGGAGGAGCCCACGTCGGGCGAGGTCATCATCGACGGTACGCCGCTCACCAAAAAGAATCACCTGGAGATGGCCCGCAAGTATAGCTCCATGGTGTTTCAGCAGTTCAACCTGTATCCCAACATGACGGTGCTCGGTAACCTGACGCTCGCGCCCATCAAGCTGCAAAAGAAGAACAAGGAGGAGGCGACCGAGATCGCCATCGCCGCACTCAAGCGCGTCGGCATGGCGCATAAGGCCGGCGAGTATCCGCAGAATCTCTCGGGCGGTCAGCAGCAGCGCATCGCCATCGCTCGTGCCCTGTGCACCAAGCAGCCCATCATCCTGTTTGACGAGCCGACCTCGGCGCTCGACCCCGAGATGGTCCAGGAGGTTCTGGACGTTATGATTGAGCTCGCGCAGGAGGACATCACCATGATCTGCGTGACGCACGAGATGGGCTTTGCGCGCCAGGTGGCCGACCGCGTCATCTTTATGGAGGACGGCCGCATTCTGGAGGAGGGCACGCCCGAGCACTTCTTCGATAACCCCGAGAACCCGCGCTGTCGCGAGTTCCTGTCCAAGATTCTGCACTAGGCGCGGTGATGGACATGACGGATATGACGAGGGCGGCCGTGTCGCGCCTTCACTTTTTGCAGCTGGCTGGCGCCGGCATGCTTGCGCTGACGGGGACCGCGCTTGCCGGTTGCGGCAACTCCACCAGCGGCGAGGGTTCCGACAAGGGATCCAAGCTTGCGGCCATTAAGTCGCGTGGCCATCTGAATGCCGGCGTTAAGAAAGACGTTCCCGGCTACGGCTATTACGACACCGCCAAGGGTCGCTTTGAGGGCATGGAAGTCGATTTGTGCTACCAGATCGCCGCTGCCGTCTTTGGCGTGAGCTACAAGGAGGCCCGCGCCCAGGAGCTGGTCGAGTTTACCGACGTAACGCCCAAGACGCGCGGCCCGCTGATCGATAACGGCCAACTCGACGTGGTCGCGGCGACCTACACCATCACCGACGAGCGCAAGAAGAGCTGGGATTTCTCGACGCCGTACCGCACCGACTACGTGGGACTCATGGTCAAGAAGCGTTCGGGCTTTACCTCGATTGAGGACCTGGACGGCAAGGTCATCGGCGTGAGCCAGGGTGCCACCACGCAGGGCCTGATCGAGCAGATGATCAAGGAAAACGGCTTTAGCTGCAAGCCCGAGTTTAGGGCCTTTAGCGGCTACCCCATCATCAAGAGTTCGCTCGACGCCGGCAATATCGACGTCTTTGCCATGGACCGCTCCACGCTGGCCGGTTACATGAACGAGACCGTTGAGCTGCTGCAGCCCGAGGTCAAGTTTGGCGAGCAGGGCTACGGCGTGGCGACCAAGAAGGGCTGCGACCTTTCGGCCGTGGTCGATCAGGTGATTTGCGATCGCCTGGCCGACGGCTGGCTCGACCAAGAGGTCAAGACCTGGGGTCTTGTATAGGCGCATCGTCCAAGGAAGGAATCAAATGCTCGAAGGATTATTTGACGCCGACCGTTGGTCGACGACATTTCAAAACATGGGGCCCTTCTGGGAGGGCTTTGGCGTGACGCTACAGGTGGTCGTTGCCGGTCTGCTGCTGTCGCTGGTGCTGGGCACGCTGCTGGGCGTGTTCTCTACCACTCGTTCGCGCGTGCTGCGCGCCATCAGCCGCGTGTACGTGGAGTTTTACCAGAACACCCCGTTGCCCGTGCAGGTGCTCTTTATGTACATGGCCGGCCCGCAGTTTTTGCAGGCCATAACCGGTGCCGACCAGCCGGTGCGCATCGCGCCGTTCGTGCTGGGCTTCTTAGGCGTGGGTCTGTATCACGCGGCCTACATTTCGGAGGTCATCCGCACCGGTATCGAGGCGGTTCCGCGCGGTCAGATGGAGGCGGCCCAGAGCCAGGGCTTCACCCGTGCGCAGGCGTACTGGTACATCGTGCTGCCCCAGACATTCAAGATCATTCTGCCGCCGCTGTGTAACCAGGCGCTCAACCTGGTCAAGAACACGTCGGTGCTGGCGCTTGTGGCCGGCGGCGACCTTATGTACCGTTCCGACAACTTTGTGAGTCTGTACGGTTACCTGCAGGGATACATCGTCTGCTGCCTTATGTACTTCATCATCTGCTTTCCGCTCGCCATGCTGGTGCAGTGGCTCGAGCGCCGCTCCAAGGAGCGTCCGCGCGGCGTGAGCCTGGCCGAGCTGGGGCTCGACAACGTAGAGGAGGCCTAGCGCATGGAAATCTTCAACGCGACCAACCTGCTCTACATTTGGGGCGGCTTTGTTAAGACCATCGAGATCTCGGCGCTGTCGATCTTTTTCTCGCTCATCTTTGGCACGGTGCTGGCGCTTGTTAAAAGCTATGCGCCCCGCCCGTTCCGTATTTTGGTGAGCGCCTATATCGAGCTGTTCCGTTGCACGCCGAACCTGCTGTGGATTCTGTTTATCTACTTTACGGTGCAGGGTTTGGACATTGTGATTTCGACCATCGCCTTTACGCTGTTTACCAGCGCTGTTATGGCCGAGATTGTGCGCGGCGGCCTCAACTCGATTCCGCGCGGCCAGTTTGAGGCGGCGCAGAGCCAGGGCTTTGGCTTCTTTGCCACCATGCGCTACATCATTCTGCCGCAGACGTTTAAGACGATCATTCCGGCGCTGTTTAGCCAGTGCACGACCGTCATCAAGGACAGCTCGTATCTTTCGGGCATTAACGTGGCCGAGCTCATGTACACGGCAAACGTCGTGATGGCCCACGCGATCGACCTGTCGCAGGTGCTTATGCTCTACGGTCTGGTGTTTGCGATGTACTTTGTGCTCAACTTTGGTATCTCGCTGCTGGTTCGCGCATATCAGAGGCGAATGGTGGCAGCGTAGAATGTGGCAAAGGGACAGCCCCTTTGTCACATAGAGAAAGGAATCGCGATGAGCGATCTGGAGAATAAGAAGAATCCTGTGGTCATTACCATTGCGCGCGACTTTGGCGCCGAGGGCCACGAGATTGGCCGCATGCTTGCCGACGAGCTGGGGATTCCACTGTACGATAACGAGCTGCTGGTGCGTGCGTCGTTGCGTGCGGGCGAGTCGCTCGACAAGATGGCCGCCTACGACGAGCGTCTGGCCGTGGAGAATATGGCGTTCCTGCCCGACCGCTACGACGCGCGCTCGTACTCGGACAAGTTGTTCCAAAAGATGAGTCAGGTGATTTTGGATCTGGGCGAGACTGAGAGCTGCATTATCGAAGGCCGTCTGTCCGATTACCTGCTGCGTAACAATCCCAACCACATTGCCGTGTTGGTGACCGCTCCCTTTGAGAACCGCGTCGAGATCGTGCGCAAGAAGCGTGGCCTTAATAAAAAGAAAGGCGCCAAGCTGGTCAAGCAGCAGCAGAAGGCGCGCGAGGCGTTCTATAAGCGCTATAGCGCCGGAAAGTGGAAGATGACGAGTGGCAAGGATATCGTCGTCAACCGCGCCAAGCTGGGTCGCGAGGGCTGCAAAGACGTCATCGCGGCGGCCTACCGCTACAAAGTGGCCCAGCTCGAAGGCTAGCCGACCAAAACCACCACAAAGGGGACAGGCACTTTTGTGGTGGTTTTTGTTTTAGGCCGAGGAAAGGCCTTGGTGAGACCGGCGCGCGTCTGCGTGTCGGTCTTTTGATAAATGGAGCTCAGGTGGCGCTGTACCATGCGCATCGAGATACCAAGCTCCTCGGCGACCTGTTTGAGCGGGCGCTCATCTTGGGTCACAGCCACCAGCACGTCAACTTCGCGTGGGGTGAGAGCGTGATCGGTGATGAAGACCTGACGCTGCTCCTCGATACTCGGTGCTGCCAGCGCCTCCTCGGCAAGCTGTTGATGTTCGCGCTCCTGCTCGGTTTGGGGCAGGCGGAATAGGCCCGCGGCAACGAATGCCGCGCAGGCGGCGACGAGCAAAACGAGCGCACCGATCATGATGAGGGCGACGTTGCCAGAGGTCACAAGCGCAAGCGAGACGCCCGACGTGGTGAACGCGCACACGTTATTGGCTGCACGGCCCATGCCGGCCCAGAAGGCGGGCACGTGCATGCGCGGTGCCAGCTGAGTAAACGTGGCGGTAAAGAACGTGACAAAAAAGCCCGAGCTCAGGTAAAAGACAATGAGGCCCAGGTTGGGATCGGCTCCTGCTTCGACGGCTAAGATCGAAATGGTGGAGAGTACCGTGACGCCGAACATGACGAGTCCCATGTAGCGACGCTCGGCAAGATCAAAGATAAGACCGGCGGCAAGACCGCTCGCTGCCAAAAAGAGGCGCGGCCAGGTCTGCACGGCGATGGTGCCGTGGGCGTTGGAGAACGTGACCACGTTATCGAGAGTAGAGAACAGACAGGCCAGAATCATGACGAGCGCGATGCTCCAACACGCCTGCTTGGCAAGGGCGTGCGATGGCTCAACAAAGGGATTGATGGCGGGGCTGGAGCTCTCAGCAGCCTTTTGGGGAACGACGCTGAGGGCGGAGATAGCGATCGTCGCTGTGCCAAGGACGATGAGCTCTGCGATGCCGCCGCAATTGAGCAGGTTGATGGCGAACTGCATCAGGATGCCCGCGGCATAGGCTGCTCCCGCACCGGTGGCGAGCTTGGGATCGTCTTGGAATGTCGTTGCGAAGGCATGGTGTGCCGCGCCGCCCAGTAGGCCGAGTCCGAGGAATGCGAGGCATCCCAGAATCTCGAGCGCAAGCGGGCTCGTGGGGGACTGAATCTGAGTCAACCCCAAGATGGCGATGGGGACGGCGGCGCTGACAACTGCCTGAGGCCGGCTTTTGCGCCGTGCGAGCCCGAGCAGCGGCGCATATCCGATAAAGCCGAGCACGCTCGCACCTAGAATAAAGCCCTGTGCGAGCACAACACGTTCGGCGCCGGCGAGTAGCCCGACATTGACGTCGAAGCGAAACTCGGCGGCAAGGAAGGCGAAGGTGAAGAGCGCGAGTGCCAGAAGCGCGTTGATTTTAGGCCTGCTCAGGTTCAAGGACGGTCCTTTGGGTGGACGAATAATCGTGTCCTCGATTGTAGCGTTCCCGGGACGAGTGTGGCGATGGCGAAATCATATTGACTTAAACCGCAGGTAGAGGCCTGGGTTCACATCTACGAACCTAGGCATACGGAGTCATTTGACACATCTTGGTGGTACAGAATCACCGCAAAGGGGACAGGCACCTTTGTGGTGGTATGGCCCATCGACCAAGGAGGCCGTTATGTACGGAAACCACTTTGACAAGCAAACCCAACGCGAGCGTACCTGCTCGCTGGTTCACGGTACTTGGCGTTGTGTGGGTGCCAAAATCGCTTGCGCTGGCGCGTGTGCGCTTATGGTCGGCCAGCTGCTGCTGCCGAGCGTGGCGCTGGCGACGGAATGCGCCGATCTCGCCGCTGGGACGGATGAGGTTGCCGCGGCTCCGGTGACGCCGACGGTTGCGGAGGATACGGCTGCTCCGGCGCCGGTACCGGTGGCCCCGGCTGCGCCGATGGCTGACGCGGCTCCGGTGGCGCAATCCACGGCAGAACCTCAGCAGGCTCAGCAGGACGCACCGGCGGCAACGGTGAACGATGCGACACCCGCCGAACAAAACACTCCCAGCGACAACGCCGCCACGCCGGCAAACGATGCCATCATGCCCTGTGGCGTGACCGACGCCATCGAGAACCCGGGTGGCGTCAACTTCAACACGACCGTGGTCGATCATTATACGGACTGTGTGCTTCCGGGCAACATCACGCTCGAAAAGGGCCAGTCGTATACCTATGATTTTCCCGATGTTGAGGGCGGCATGCCGGATGAGCCGCTCTGCGAACTTGTCGAAACCAAGTACTACCGGGCCGATGCTGTTTCGGGCACCCTGGCTGAAGTTCAGGACACATCTATGTCCGATGTGACGGCTCACTTTGAGCCTGTTGGCGATCACATGAGGCTGACGCTGACCTTTACGGGTGGCGCGGCAGGCGGCTCGTATCGACTCACGCGCAATGAGGTTCTTTATATTGGCGCGGCACTGACGTATACCGGAACTGACTATGAGGGCGGTGCCATCATTGTTGGGGATCCCGATGATATCTTCAACGCCTATCAGCCGGGCAGCTCGATTACCCTCAACGAAACCAGGGACGACTATTACCTCCGCTATACCATCAATAGCGAAATTACGCTTGTTGCATCGGAAAACGAAGCCCTTCATAACCTGGACGTCAACGACGTAAAGACTGACTACGCGCCCGGCGAGGCGCCCCGCGCGACCGCGACGATCCCCGCCGCCGATGCCGACAAGTATGAGATCGCCTACGAATGCTGGGAGGAAATGGAGCTCGACATGGAATCCGGGGAGTCGGTACCCGTTGCCTTCTGGTATTCCGACCCCGCAAAGTACACGCCGGGCATGAAGAAGATTGACCACTTCGAAGAGGGCAAGTTCTACATGTATTCCGTTGAGCTGAGACTCAAGGGCGACAATACCGTGGCCGATGACTGCGAAATGAACGTCAACGGTCATTGGGCGCACCACATCAAGACCGTCAACGGCGTCTTCGCGCCAAACGCTGACAATATGCTGTGCGAGCAGCCGATTGACGAATGGCGTGCCATCGACGTTATCGAGATCAACGGCGCCACGACCACCTTTAAGGCGGGCGATAAGCCGGTCTTTACGGCGAATGTTCCGACGGGCTCCAATTCCCTTCCTCAGTGTGAGTACTGGACGGGTAGCGACGGCAGTGAGGTGAATTCCGTTGAGTTTTGGGACCAGCACATCACCAATCACATCGACGCCTTTAAACCCGGCGTGACCTATCGCTACGGCATCTACCTCAAGCCCGCGCGCGGCTTCTACTTCACGCCCGACACCAAGCTGGTGATCAACGGCCAGGAGTGCGGCTACCAGATGGGCGAAGCGAGTGTAGTTGATCCCGAGAGCGGCTGGATCTACACCCTGTGGCTCAACACCGATTTGACCTTTACGCCTGAAGCCACGCCGGCTCCCGATCCGCAGCCTACGCCGGATCCCAAGCCGACACCGCAGCCTGAGGTTAAGCCTGAGGCTAAGCCCGAAGTGAAGCCCGAGACCAAACCAGCGGCTAAGCCGGTCACGACAACCACCACGACCAAGACGGTTGAGAAAACCACGCCGGCCAAGAAGCCCGATGCTGTCCTGGTCGCCACGGGAGACACCACCGCGATAACGGTCGCCGCCCTGGGCATCGCTGGCGCAACTGTTGCCGCTGCCGGTGTTGCTGCGACCAAGCGTCGCAAGCGTTAGGTTGCGCTCCGCCACGACGGATGAATAACCCCAACCACCACAAAGGTGCCTGTCCCCTTTGTGGCGGTTTGCGCAGGTAGAACGGTAGGTTCGTATATATGAACCTACCGTTCGCTTTGTTTTTGGACGACGATTACGCTGGATGACTTTTGGTTTTCAGGAAAGGAACGACCATGAGGTGGACCACTGTTCGAGCGCTTTGTTGCCGCCTGACCGTTGTCGCTGTGACCCTCACCATGGTGACGGGTTCGTTGCCCGCGGGCGCGTTTGCCGAGGCCCTCAACACCGACGGCACTTTTGTACAGACGGATAACGGCCAAGCAGGCGACGCCGCTTCCGCCGATTCGGCTGACGTCCAAACGTCAGACTCTGCTTCCGCCGGCCCCATGCCCGATGCCGGCGCTGCCGACCCCACAGTGCTCGATACCGGTGACGCCCCTACGCCCCCGGCCTCCGAGATTGCATCGGCGGCGGGCCTGACGGGCGCCGGACAGACCGAGAGCACACCTGCGGGTACGCTCGCCACCGATCTTGTCGAGGGCAAGGAACTCGCCGAGCAGCAGAAGCAAGAGGAGGCTTCCGGTGCCGAGGCAACCTGGAACGAGGAACTTGAACTCTGGGCAACCTCGAAGGGCGCCACGGGCGTAAAAGGTGAAGACGATGATGGCCACGTGGCCGGCGAGCAGACCCCCGCGCAGTACTACTTCTCGATCGATAGCCTCACCAACGAAATTTCTATCGAGTATGGCGACGCGGGCATTACCACGTTGGAGGTACCCTCGACCATCGACGGCAAGCATGTCGTAAGCCTTACGGGTATGGGAAGCGCTGCGCTCACATCAATTACGTTTGCCCCCGATTCGCATATCCGCTCTGTGGGCGGTTTGGGCGGCAGCAGCATCAAGGAAATCGCACTGCCCGATTCGGTCGAGGAGCTGGGCTGGAATGCGTTTACCGGAAGCAAGACGCTCCAGACGGTGACCTGGCCCAACAACGCGGCCTTTACCACGATTCCCGAGCAGGCCTTTGAGGGCTGCGAACAACTTGACGACAAGGTGGTGGCAACGCTGCCGCCTTCGGTTAAGACTATCGACTATCGTGCCTTCGCCAATTGCGGCGTGCCACAGTTCTATGTCTCGGACACAACGGTACTCACCTTTACCCAGATCAACGTGCCGGGCACGGTGGAGCGGATTGAGCGCTATGCCTTTGACGGGTGCTCGCATGTGTCGTCGGTAACGATCGGTGAGGGTGTCAAATACATCGGAGCGCACGCGTTTACCTATCTTAGCCCCAAGCTGGCTGGCAAGGAGATCGTGCTGCCCAAGAGTGTCCAGTCGATTGATCTGGAGCCGTTCGACAACACGCGTATTACCAGCAGCGCCGGCAGCTCAACCACTAATCACAACGCGGTGGCGCTGCGCATCATGAATCCCGATGTCAAGCTCGAAGAGGCAGGCCTGTACACAAATAACGTGACGATCGATGGCGTCGATTACTCGATGCCTTTTAGCGAGGGCCAGACCATCTATGCCTATGCGACGGACTCGGCGGGCAATCCTTCGATGATTAAGAAAATTGCTGATGCTGTTGCCGATCGCAAGGATTCGGCCGATTCTTCGCGTCCTGCCTACACTTTTGAGTGGATGGGCGAGGCTGCCCAGGTAACGGGCAAACTTCCCCAGGGCGCGGCGGCCGTGCTCGTGCAGGCGGGGCAGTCCACGCCTCTGGCGGTTGGCGATGACGGTGCTTTTACGGTGGATGCCCTTTCCAAGATGGCGGCCACACTGCGCATATCGCTCGATGGTTGCTACGATATGGTGCTCGCTCGCCCGGGCGATCAAATGACGGGCACGTGGGACGTCGGGGAGATCAATGCCGAGGACTTTACCAAGATTCCGGCCTCGCGCGCGATTGAGCTCAACGTGGGCTATCTTGAACCGATTGTGGGCCAGGATAAGACCGAACGCATTGAGCTCGACAGCCTGGATGACATCGATGTGACCGTTACGTGTGATGGCAAGACCCTCAAGCCGGCCAAGGGTGACAAGGAAAACGACTATCGCATCCAGGGCACGGTGCTCGTGGTGTCGCAGGCTATTGCCGACGCGGACCAGGATCTGGAGATAACGCTCGAGCCCAAAGACAGACTCAAGCTGGGTGGGGCGACGGCGACGGTGAAGCCTTCGGCCGGCAAGGTCGATATCGACTTGAAGCCCTGGGGTACGGCGACGGTTACCACCAAGGGCGAGTATATGGGAGCCAACCGCGTGCTCGTGTTCCGCGCATCCGATGGCAAGCTGGTCGCCGACGGCGTCACCTATCTGACGGGCTATGAGGATGACGGCGCCACGCCCATCATGAAGGCCGAAACGCCGCGCCTTAAGGCCGGCTCCTATACGATTGTTGCCTTTAACAAGACGAGCTACGACATTCAGGCGAAGGACTACTCCACATTTAGCCGCTTGGGTTTGACCGCGGGCAAGCATATCGCGCAAAAGCAGGTGAAGATCGAGGACGGCAAACAGCTCGATGTGACGCTTGACGTCCCCACGTTTGACGTGGAGACGTATCGTGCCGAGCGCGGGCTGACGGCGGGCTCGGTTATCGCTGATTCGTCCGCGGTCGTTGGCGTGGAGACCGAGCTGCGCATTCATTACGAGCTCAAGGACAGCCAGGCTGCCAAGATTGAGATTCCGCTGGCCAAGGATGCCGTCGAGGATGTGTCCGCAGGCTCCCGCGAAGCCGGCGCCAGCTCCGATGCCGGGTGGGTTGACACAACTTGGGAGGGCGACAACCTCGTTCTCAATATGAAGAAGGGCATGGGCGCCGATGTGTTTGTGCGCTTTAAGCCTAAGGCCGCGGGCATCTATACCATCTCGCCGCTTATTACGCTGGGCGAGGTGACATTGCCGCTGGGAAGCACCACACTCGAGGTTAGCGGATCGTGCATCGAGGTCGACAGCACCGACGTTCACAGCCTGCTGGGCAATGTGGCCTACGTTTATGCGGCGCCGGGCAAGAGCGTGCAGCTCACCGTGGGGACGGGCTCGTCGGCTGCAAAGTACACCGGCAAGACCAATAAACTCGGCCGTGCCAAGATTGAATACGACCTGCCGCAGGATACGCTTGCCGCCGAGCGCGTGATGCTCGAGGCGCGTGTGGGTTCGACCGACGTTGCCGCGGCTGCCGCCGATGTGACGGCTCGCAATTATGTGCGCTATGTTCCGGGCGCTTCGGTCTGGAACTTTGATGTGACGTATCGTGGCGGTACGCAAAGCCTGGTCAAGGACGGCAAGGACACCGGCAAGAGCCTGTGGACCTTCCATCATCTGCCACAAAAGAAGAACGCCTACTGGACCTTTGACATCACGCTCGAGGTGGGAGACGAAGAGGCCGCCGACACGCTCGACCTGTACGTGGACTGCGTGGATGGCAAGACGGTGACGATTCCTCTGACTCAAAAGTCGCGCGAGGGTACCCGTGTGCGCTATGTGGCGGAGTATGTGGACGAGGGTTACCTTAAGCTGCTCGACGAGTTTAACAAGGCGAATGACTCGACCTATGTGAACTGCGGAAACTTTGAGCAGATCTTTATGCCGCAGACCTACCGCATCTCCAATGCTCAGCTTATGACCATGCTGAGTTTTGATGCCAACGCTTCGGCCAAAAAGCATTCCGCCGCGGCCGAGGAGCGCCAACAGGAGTTCTCGAATGCCGTACAGCAGTGGCACGAGTATATGATGGATAACTCGTTTAATGATGTCGACGAGGCCTTTAACGACGCGATTGACCAGATGGTCGCCGATGCGTTTGCCGAGGAGGACAAGGACGGTAAAGAGGACGAAGCCCAAGGTAGAGCTGCTCGCAAGGCCCGTCGTGCCCCTGCTGCCCGCGAAGGCGAGGGTGATGATGCTGGCAACGACGAGGCGGCGCAGTTTGCCGCCGAGCTTAAGGCCGCGGTTGGCGGCTCGTCGGCGCTGCTGACCAAACAGGGCGACAGCTATGGCGTCAACGTGGACAAGATGATCTTTGAGGATGCTTACGGCACCAGCGAGGATTGGTATCAGGAACTCGCGGCGGCCCAGGGCGCGAACGCCGCGGATGCGGCCGCCATCAAGGAGCTCGTCGACCATGCGTCGCGAGCGGAGTTTATTGCCCAGCAGGCCGAGGATCTGGTAGGCCAGTCGATGGGTATCGGCCAGCTCAACCAATACGGAAGCTGGAATGACGCAACCGCTGCGGCGCTCAACAAGTGCGCGGGCATTAAGGCCAGCGAGTACAACGGCCAGTCGACGAGCGGGTTTAACGATTTGGGCCAGGCGCTCGGCAGCTCGCTGAGCTACAAGGCGGCTGATGACGATACCGTCAAGGGCTTTAAGGTCGCCGCGCCCGATGGCGAGCAGACGGCCTATATAGAGTCGGAATTTATCGAGAACTCCAATAACAACAAGAACCAGGCGCTTCTGTTTAACTCGATTGCCATGCAGTGCGACATTCTGGACAACCTGTACGACAACTGGAATGTGGTCCATAGCCTCAACAACTCCAAGGTGCGCGGATGGCTCATGGCCTGGAAGCTCAACGGCGACGTGAGCGCCCATATGAAGCTCATTCGCACGATCCGTTCGCTCAAGAGCTATAAGATCGAGTGCGAGATGTTCGGACAGGTCTTTAAGACCGATGCGTGGAAGGCGGCCGGCCAGGCGTTTCCCGCGGCGACCCAGGGCATCGGCATCTTTACCGGCATTTACGGCGTGAATGATGCCAGCAAGAACTGGGAGAACGTGAACGTCCGTATGCAGAAGGTGAAGGGCGAGCGCGAGGGCTATGAGCTTCAGCATACGCGCTTGCTTGCCAAGCCCGAGAAGACCGAGGACGACTGGAAGTGCATTTACGCGCTGCGTGACGCCATGGAGAAGGCGCGTGCGTTTGAGGATCTGCTGTATCGCCAGCTCTGCCACGACAGCACCGATGTGGCAGTGGGCTCCATTATGACAATCGCCGACGTGTTGACGGCCGGTTCGGCGGGTACCGTGGTGGGCGCTGCCTATGATGCGGCTTCGACCAGCGTGGGTTCGGAGCGCGCGATTAAGCTGACCAATGCTGAGTGCGCCTACGATGTCGCCTGTGAGCAGGTGGAGCGCGCGTGCCAGAATCGTATTACGGTCAACTGGGGCGAGCTGACCGATGCCGAGGTCTATAACGCCAACAAGGACGGCTTGATTTCGGACGAGAAGATGCAGTCGATCTTTGAGGCACGTTACCGCCATGTGGCTGCCAAGGCTGCACCCGACCCTGCGGGCGTGGTGTACGAGGGCCTGCTGTCCAATACGGTTGAAGGCGCGACGGTTGAGCTGTGGAGCGCCGACGATGCGGCCGGCACCAATGCCACGCGTTGGGATGCCGAGGAGTATGAGCAGGACAATCCGCTTGCAACGGGTGCGGACGGTGCGTACAACTGGAATACGCCGACCGGCTGGTATCAGGTGCGCGTGACCAAGGACGGGTATGAGGAGGCGTGCTCCGCCTGGCTGCGCGTGCCGCCGATTCAGACTGAGGTGAACATTGGCTTGGTGTCGACGGCGGCGCCCGAGGTGGCTTCGGCCCATGCCTATACCGATTGCATCGAGGTTGAGTTTGCGCAGTATATGGACGCGAGTGACGATACTCTGGCCGCATTGTGCGCGCAGGGCTTGGGCGATGTGACGTACAGCTGGCTCGATAAGCAGGATGACCCCGATGGCAAGCCGCTGTCGCGCGTGCTGCGTATTCGCTATGCCGATGCGCGTGAGGCGGGCTCGACGGTGGCGTTTGAGCTTGATGGCGCTCGGAACTATGCGGGCACGGCCATGTCGCGCTGGACAAGCGGGGAGCTTGCCGTGGGCGTTCGTGCCGACAAGCTCAAGCTCAACGTGGAACAAGCTGTGACCATGCTTGAGGGCGGCGACTTTGAGCTAGTGGCACATGTGACCGATAAGGCGGGCAAGCCGTTTGCGGGCGCCAAGGTTAGTGTTGGGCTGGAGTCCTCGGCTATCTGCTCTGTCGATGCCACTCAGGCCGTGACGGGCAAGGACGGCGCGGCGACGTTTGTGCTGCATGGTGCTCTGCCCGGTTTGACGACGTTGACGGCGGCGGTGGATGGCACGGCGCTGTCCAAGCAGGTTGACGTGCGCGTGTCTGCCGAGGCCGTGCGACCGGCGCGACCGGCGGCGACGATTGGTGCGACGACGTTTGGCTCGTGGTCGCCCAAGGAGAATTACATTACGGTGCCCAAGGGCACGAAGCTGGAGCTTTCGGCGGAGGATGGCGCGACCATTTGGTACACCACCAACGACACCTGCCCCTGCCGTGACGAAGGCCGCGTAAAGTACACCGAGCCTATTGCGCTCGATAGCAACATGTATGTGCGCATTGCGGCACAACGCCCCGGCATGTCGTACAGCGAGTATTCGGAGCGCTTGAACATTACGATTACGGTGACCGATGAGGCGGTGCCTGAGCCCAAGCCGGAGCCCGGGCCGGAGCCCGAGCCGACGCCTGGCGGTGGCGAGCAGGGTGGCGGTGCGGATGGCTCTGGCGGTACCGGGGCTCCTGCGGGTGGTTCGACTTCGACGACGACCACAGTGACGACGGACAAGTCCAAGGGTAAGGGCGAAAACGGCAAGAAGTCCGGCGGCACGGAGCTTGCCAGCACGGGTGACTCCGCCGCGATGACGGTCGCCGCCCTGGGCATCGCCGGCGCAACCGTTGCCGCGGCCGGCGTCGCCGTGACCAAGCGCCGCAAGCGCTAGGTTTTGGTGGCGGCGCCCATTCTCGGCTTTTGCAAAATTTCAATCTGTAACACCAAGCCAGATATTTGGACTCAAGGTGTTACAGATTGAGACGAAACGACCAGGCAAGTCCCAAACCACCACAAAGGTGCCTGTCCCCTTTGTGGTGGTTTGGACGGCCGGCACAAAAAAGTCCCCGCCGGGCGTGTGCTCGACGGGGACTTTGCCGTTTCATGGCTAGCGCTGTAGGTGATTACTCGCCCAGCAGGCTCTTGGTGATGGAAGCGGCGGCCTTCTTGCCGGCGCCCATCGCCAGAATGACCGTAGCGGCACCGGTGACGATGTCGCCGCCGGCCCAGATGCGGGGATCGGTGGTCTGGCCGGTCTCCTCGTCAGCGACGATGTAGCCCCACTTGTTGAGCTCCATCTTGCCGCCGATCTTGGCAGCGAAGGGGTTGGCGTTGGTGCCGATAGCCGAGATCGCGACGTCGCAGGGGATCTCCTCGATGGCACCCTCGATGGCAACCGGACGACGGCGGCCGGACTCGTCGGGCTCGCCGAGCTCCATCTTCTGGACCTTGACGGCGCACACGGAGCCGTCCTCGCCAGCGACAAACTCGAGCGGGGAAACGAGCGGCAGAACCTCGACGCCCTCGGCCTTAGCATGGTGCAGCTCGGCGCGACGGCAGGGCATCTCATCCTCGGTACGGCGGTAGGCGATGATGGCGTGCTCGGCGCCCAGGCGCTTGGCGGTACGGACGGCGTCCATAGCCACGTTGCCGCCACCAAAGACGACGACGTTCTTGCCGTGCTTGGTGGGGGTGTCGTACTCGGGGAACTTGTTGGCCTTCATCAGGTTCACGCGGGTGAGGTACTCGTTAGCGAAGAAGACGTTGGGCAGGTTCTCGCCGGGGACGTTGAGGAACTTGGGCAGGCCGGCGCCGGTCGCCACGTAGATGGCGTCGAAGCCCTGCTCGAACAGCTCCTCGGCCGTGGCCATGTTGCCCACGACGGAGTTGTACTCAAACTTAACGCCCATGTCCTCCAGGCCGTCAATTTCGCGCTTGACGACTGCCTTGGGCAGACGGAACTCGGGGATGCCGTAGACCAGCACGCCGCCGCCGGTGAAGAAAGCCTCGAAGACGGTGACGTCAAAGCCGTTGCGGGCGAGCTCGCCGGCGCAGGTGATGCCGGACGGGCCGGAGCCGACGACGGCGACCTTCTTGCCGTTCTTGGGGGCCATCTTGGGCGTGGAGGCGAGCTCGGGGCGGTCACCCAGGAAGCGCTCGAGCTGACCGATGGCCACGGGCTCGGACTTCTTACCACGGATGCACTTGCCCTCGCACTGGCTCTCCTGCGGGCAGACGCGGCCGCAGATGGCGGGAAGCATGGAGTCCTCGCGGATGGTATCGAGGGCGCCGCCGAAGTCCTTCTCGCGGATCTGCTCGATAAAGCGGGGGATGTTGATGTTGACGGGGCAGCCCTCAACGCAGAACGGCTTCTTGCAGTTGAGGCAGCGCTCGGCCTCGGCCAGCGCCATCTCCTCGGTGAAGCCCTTGTCGACGGGGCGGAAGTCGCAGGCGCGCTCGGCAGCCGGCTCCTCGTTATCGGGGGTGCGGGGCGACTTCATATCGGCAACGAAACGACCGTTAACTAGTGGCATGCGCAGCTCTTTTCCTCATAGGCCTTGAGGGACTCGCCCTCTTCGGAACGGTAAGCGGCCTGGCGGGCACGAAGGTCATCCCAGTCGACCAGGGTGGCATCGAAGTCGGGGCCGTCGACGCAAGCGAACTTGGTCACGCCGCCCACCTCGACGCGGCAGCAGCCGCACATACCGGTGCCGTCAACCATGATGGGGTTGAGCGACGCGGTGATGGGGGTGTCGTACTTCTGGGCGGTGAGGGTCGAGAACTTCATCATCGGAACGGGGCCGACGCAGAAGACCTGGCTCACGGCCTTGTCCTGCAGCAGGCGCTCCAGCGGAGCGGTGACAACGCCCTGCTCGCCATAGGAGCCGTCGTCGGTGGTGATGTGGATGTGGTCCTCGTCGAGGAGCTCGCGGAACTGGTCCTCCATGAGCAGGAGGTCCTTGGTGCGGGCGCCCATGATTGCGTGCACCTCGTGACCGGTCTCGACCAGGTGCTTGGCGACCGGGAAGGCAATTGCTAGGCCGACGCCGCCGCCAATGACGGCGCAGGGGCCCTCGGCCATCTCGGTGGGAACGCCCAGCGGGCCCACGACGTCGCGCAGCGACTCGCCGGCCTCGTAGGTGGAAAGCATCTCGGTGGTCTTGCCGATCACCATGAAGATGAACTCGACCCAGCCCTCGTCACCGTTCCAGCCGGCCAGGGTGAACGGGACGCGCTCGCCCGTCTCGTTGGCGCGAACCATGAGGAACTGTCCAGCATGCGCATGCTTGGCGATTGCGGGCGCCTCGATGCGGAACTTGAACACCTTCTCCGAGAACTGCGTCTTCTCCAGGATCTTATACATAGAACCCCTCTCTTGTTAGGGCGACCGAACCGTGCCTCCACGGAAATGGACGGCAGCCCGATTAGAACCGTACGCGCACAGGCGTTGTGCAGACATACGGTGCAAATTATACCCTCATGGGCATGTCGCTTGCGTGTATCTTCGGCAGGTGGGAAAAGTGACCTGCCAAAAAGGGACAGGTTTATTTTGGCAGGTTTTAGTGCTTGCCGTTGGCGGAAGCGGCGCCGTTTACGTGATCGCGGGCGTAGATTACGCCGTGGACGATGGCCAGACCGGCAGCGTCGGCGGCACGGGCGCAGGTGTTCTGGAAGTCCTCGGCCTCGCGGGCGCGCAGCTGCTTGAGCACATAGTCGGCGACGGCCATCTTGCCGGGAGGGTTGCCGATGCCGGTGCGGATGCGGCTAAAGTCGCGGCTGCCCATCTTGTCGATGATGGAGCGCAGGCCGTTGTGGCCGGCATGGCCTCCGCCCACCTTGACGCGCACATCGCCGGCGGGGATGTCGAGCTCGTCGTGGATGACGAGCAGCTCCTCGGCCTTGATCTTGTACTCACGGCAGAGCTTGGAGATGGGACCGCCCGAGGTGTTCATGTACGACTGCGGCTTGACCAGCACGATCTGGCGCTTGCCGTCCTCTTCCTCGGCATCGTTGATGCTGATGAGCGCGACCTCGGCGCCGGCCTGGTTTTTCCAGTACGTGACGCCGGCCTGACGGGCCAGCTCGTCGATTGCCTTAAAGCCGGCGTTGTGGCGGGTCTCGGCATATTCCTCGCCCGGGTTGCCAAGCCCGGCAACCATACGAATCTTGAGCGGCTGTGCGGCTGCCATATGCTTCCTTTCGTCGATTTGTCGCCTGCTATGGTGAGCGACCCTGTTGCCACTGTCAAATGGAGGGCAATTGAGGTTGTTTGGGGGCGTTTGGACGCCCGTCAAAATCCGAGGTGGACAGTTAGTTCAGATACGTATAAGTTCTGAGGACTCGAAGTGCTTAATTCGATGCCGATACGTTGTTTTGGAGCTTTAGTTAGTCCATATGGCGCTGTTTTGAAGTCTACCCTGCCTTCAAATAGGGCGAATGGTATAGAGATAGCTGCAAAACAGCCTAATTCACTGTGTCCATTTATACGTATTTGAACTGACTGTCCAGCCCTGCTCGACGGCGCACGGGTGATTCGCCGTTTAGACCGGCGCAAGGCCGATTCCGGCCCGCAGGGCGTTGAGCCATGCGGCCTGACGCTTGCGATAGCCCTTGATGCGATACCGGAATCGGACTCCCGCGAGTCGATGCATCGTTTGGGCGAAGGCTTCGAGTGCAACAAGGTCTTTCATTTGGTCGCGATTGATAACCAGGACGTGGATGCCCATTGCTTTGAGTCCATTATTTCGATTGCCATCGTGGATGCGAGCGTTTTGAAGCTCATGCCCAATTCCGTTGTATTCGTTGTCGACTCCGGCTGCCGGGCAATATAGGTCGCAGATGGCGTAAGGGATGCCGGAGGACATGTTGACCGCAAGAGTGTCGAAGTCGATTCGATGGTTGAGTAGCAGGCCTCCCATGGGCAGGCTGCAGCATCCGAATCCGCCAAAGCGCATGGGCGCTCCGAGAACGGCAAACATTAGGGATTCGGCTGGGGATGCAGATCCGGGTCGGGCGAGATTGACTGCCGTGCGAAACGAGGTGTATGAGCTACTTTTGGCGAAGCGCGCGACCGCCTCAAGCTCTTCGATAGTTGTGGCGGGCTCGCATTTGTAGTGCGCCTGTTCGTAGCGGGTTTCGTTCTGCTGTTCGGCCGCCGACCGATCGCCCCGGCAATCGAGGTCGTCCATCGCTTCGTAGCCATCGCCCTTGGGCCAGACGTCGTCATAGGCAATGGGGTATGTTGCCCCGGGAGGAAGGGAGTAGGTTCCGAGCAGTTCCATGAGAAGCATCAAGGTTTTGGCGACTGATTCATTTTTGGAACAAAGCATGGCTGTCATGGCAGGAGACGTTGCGTAGATGTCGGCCTCGACGTGCATAATTGCACCTTCAGGAAGCGGAGCGGAGAGAATATGCTGAAGAAGTCGCTTGTCGGGGCGTCTGTTGTCTTCGCTTGAAACGAGAAGATCGAGCAGTTCGGAATCATCTTCATTCCAGGCGTCGAGTATCGAAAGTGCGCCAAAGTCTATCGCGTCATTATTGGGAATGCAGCTAGCCAAGGCCTGTGCTTGCTGTTCACTATCAACGGAGTCCCAGGGTAGGGCAGAGTACGCCCGTCGTGCGCGACGAATTGCGCGGAGGGCGGAGAGATGTGAAATCACGGTCGTCATAGCTATAACGTACTAAGTTGGCGGCAGAATGCGACCGCCATACCGTTCTTTTCGCTCAGCGGGGCGCTGCGCGCCATGAACGGCTGGGTGTTATGAAATCGATGGAATCGGTTGAGGGGATTGCAGGAAATTGAGCTCTGCCGCGAAGGTTGACGATAGCTACTGGACAGTTAGTTCAGATACGTATAAGACGGCGGGCGTTCGAGGCGTTTCTAAGGGCCTTCGAGGGCGATTTGAGGGTAAATATGCGGCGGTTGTACTCGAAAACGATGAGCATTGGGCGGCATGGCATCCGCCGGGGAGCTCAGAAGGCTCCGAACGGCCCTTTGGGGCTTTAAAAAAATACGTATCTGAACTAATTGTCCAGGGAAGGTTGGCGAGGGATAGAAAAAGGGTCGGAAGCGAGCTTCCGACCCTTTAAAAGCATCAAAGATGATGCGATGCGCGTTGGATTACAGTGCGAAGTCGCCGCCGACGAGCGTGGAGACGGGCTCCTCGTGGTAAACGGCGGAAATGGCCTGGGCGAACTCCTCGGCGACCGAGATGGTCTTGATCTTGCCGCCGACCTCGACGGGGATGGCGTCGGTGACGACGCACTCGACGATGGGGGCGTCGTTCAGGCGCTCGATGGCCGGGCCGGAGAAGATGCCGTGGGTGGCGCACACGTAGATGTCGCCGGCGCCCATGGCCTTGAGCTCCTTGACGTTGGCGCACAGGGTGCCAGCGGTGTCGATCATGTCGTCATTGATGATGCAGGTCTTGCCCTTGATGTCACCGATGATGCCCATGACCTCGGCGGCGTTGTGGCGCGGACGGCCCTTGTGGGCGATGGCGAGATCGCAACCGAGCATGTCGGACAGCTTCTTGGCGGCCTTGGCGCGACCCACGTCGGGGGACACGACAACCAGGTTGTCGGTGTCGAAGTGCATGTCGTTGTAGTACTGGCCGAACAGCGGCAGTGCGGACAGGTGGTTAACCGGGATATCGAAGAAGCCCTGGATCTGGCCCTGGTGCAGGTCGAGGGTGATGATGCGGTTGACGCCGGCGCGCTCGAGCAGGTTGGCGACGAGGCGGGCGGTGATGGGCTCGCGCGGGCCGGCCTTGCGGTCCTGGCGGGCATAGCCGTAGTGGGTGATGACGGCGGTGATGGAGCGGGCAGATGCGCGCTTGGCAGCGTCGGTGGCGATGAGCAGCTCCATGAGCATGTCATTGACGTTGCCGCCGGCCACGGACTGAATCAGGAAGACGTCGGCGCCGCGGACGGTCTCGTCGTAGCGGGCGTAAATCTCACCATTGGCGAACTGCTTTAGCGTAAGGCCCGAAAGCTCGACCCCAAGGTACTCAGCGATCTTCTGAGCGAGGGGACGGTTGGAGGAACCGGAATACACGCGGATGGACTTGCGCATATTCTCCGACTTCTCGGGATCATTAATCGGCATTACCCTTCTCCTTTATATCGAATGCCATATAGATGCCTTGTTGCATTGTAACCGCGCGATGGGGTTTATCGAGTCTTGATAACGTCTTTACCGTCAACGGACACGAACCGACCACTCATCCGGTTGCGCAGGTCACGATAGAAAAAAGGAGCTGCCCCATGGAACAGCTCCTTTTGTGCTTGGTAAAACGTTATACCTCGTCGTCCTCGTGCAGACGGCGGCGATAATCGGCGGCCCAGCCCTCAATATTTACCTGACGGGCGCGGCCCAGGCCGAGTGCGTCTGCCGGAACCGGCTCGGTGATGACGGAGCCGGCGGCCACGAGCGCGCCGTCGCCGATCTGGGCGGGCGCGACCATCATGGTGTCGGAGCCGATGAAGGCGTCCTTGCCGATGACGGTCTTGTGCTTGTGGACGCCATCGTAGTTGCAGGTGATGGAGCCCGCGCCCACGTTGACGCCGGAGCCCATGGTGGTGTCGCCGATGTAGGACAGGTGCGGCACCTTGGAGCCCTCGCCGATCGTGGACTTCTTGATCTCCACGTGCGTGCCGGCCTTGGAGCCATCGAGCATGTGGGTGCCCGGGCGCAGGTAGGCGCGCGGGCCGCAGTCGACGCCGTTCTCGATGACGGCCTCGATGGCGATAGTCTCATCGATGACGCAGCCGCTGCCGACGGTGGTGTCGGTGAGGCGGCTGTTGGGGCCGAGCTGACACTCCTCGCCCACGGTGACGTGGCCGATTAGGTGCGTCTGCGGCCACACGATGGTGTCGCGGCCGATGACGGCATCGGGGCCGATCCAAGCCTGCGTGGGGTCGATGAAGGTGACGCCCTCGGCCATCCAGTGCTCGTTGATGCGGTCGCGCGCGATGGCGGTGAGCTGCGCGAGCTGGATGCGGCTGTTGACGCCCAGACCGTCGCGGTAGTCATCGCAGTGGAAGATGGAGACCGCCTGGCCGTGAACCTTGAGAATTTCGAGCATGTCGGGCAGGTAATACTCGGACTGCGCGTTGTCGTTGCCGATCTCGTTGATGTGTGCGGCGAGCTGCGCGCCGTCAAAGGCGTAGCAGCCGGCGTTGCACTCGAGCAGCGATGCGGCCTGCTCGGGCGTGCAGTCCTTCTGCTCGATGATGCGCTCGATCTGGCCATCGGCGCCCAGCTTGATGCGGCCGTAGCCGAAGGGATCGGGCGGGGTCATGGTCATGACGGTGCAGGCGAGCTCGCCGGTGGCGACGGTCTGTGCGAACTTTGCGACGGTGTCGGCGGTGATGAGCGGCAGGTCGCCGTTGAGCACGACGACGGGGCCTTGCGTGATGCCACAGGCCTCGAGCGCGACCTTTACGGCGTGGCCGGTGCCCAGGCGCTCGGTCTGCTCGACGCACTCGACCTTGGTGGCGCTGGTGGCGTAGGCGCCGTCGATAAGGGCGCGCATCTCGTCGGCGTGGCTGCCGATGACGACCACGACGCGGCTGCAGCCGGCCTTGATGGTGGCGTCGACGATCCACTGAACCATGGGCTTGCCCAGGATCTTGTGCGAAACCTTGCAGTGGTTCGACTTCATGCGGGTGCCCTCGCCGGCGGCGAGGATAATTGCGGTTGCGTCCATGTGATCTCCTGTTACGTTATAGAGACGTGTGTTTGGAAACGATACACGGCGCAATATGATACCGCAGGCATATGATGAGCGCGTAACGATTGGCGCATGGCGGCCGATGTCGGTGTCGCCGGTGTGGCGTTTGCGCTGGTTGTGTATGGCGTCGGCGGCGCTGCGGCGTTGGCGTTTGAGCGAGGGGATGGGGGGGCCGTGGACATCACGCGAGAGGAATCGGGCAGTGAGCCCGTCGCGGCATTCTCGATGTCGCACCCGGCGGTGCCGGCGCTCTATATGGTGCTGACGCTGGGGCTTACCATGTTCTCGATGCAACCGGTGTTGATTGCGCTGTCGCTTGCGGGCGGGCTGGCGTACGGGTTTGCGACGCGCGGTGCAGCGCGTGCGCTGGGGGCGCTTCGCTGGCAGCTGCCGGTGATTTTGATCATCGCGCTGGTCAATCCGCTGTTTAGCGCCTCGGGCTCGACGGAGCTGTTCCGCATCGGCATGCGCGCGGTGTATTTGGAGAGCATGGTATACGGCCTGTGCATGGGTGGGCTGTTTGTGGCGAGCGTGCTGTGGTTTGAGGCTGCGGCGTCGATGCTTGGCTACGACAAGGTGCTTGCGCTTTTGGGCAACGCTGCGCCGGTGGTCGCGCTCATGATTTCGATGTGTATGCGGTTGATTCCGCAGTTTCTGCGCCGCGGCCGCACGGTGCTGGCGGTGCAAGATGCGATTGACGTGCCGGGGCGCGCGCCGGCCGACCCCGTGCGCTCGCGCCTGCGGGCATCGAGCGTGCTGATGGGCTGGGGCATGGAAGATTCGCTGGAGCGCGCGGACGCCATGCGTTCCCGTGGGTGGGGCGTCGCGACGCGTCGCACGACGTACGCGCGGTATCGGCTGGGGCGCGGCGATGTTGCCGCGCTGGTTGGGCTTGCGGCGTTTGGTGCCGCCGCGGTAGCGGTGGCATGGGTTGCGACGACGCAGTATTCGTTTTACCCGCAGCTTTCGGTGCCGGCACCGTGGCCGGGCTATGTTGTATACGCGGCTTGGATGGCACTGCCCTGTGTGCTGCACGCGGTTGACGAAAAGAGGTTTGGCTGATGACTCGGTGGACGGGAGCATGATGACGGACATGGTGCGCGGCTCGGATGAGCCGGCGATTGAAGTGCGAGGCCTGCGCTTTGCCTACCCCGGGGCCGAGGCGCCGGTGTTCGATGGTCTCGATTGGCGCGTTTCCCAGGGCGCGTTTGCGCTGCTCGTTGGTGGTACCGGGTCGGGTAAGTCGACGCTGCTCTCGCTGCTTAAGCCCGAGATTGCGCCGACGGGTGAATGCGCTGGTGAGTTGCGCGTGCTGGGCGAGAACGTTGCCGACATGGACGTTCGGGCGTCCGCGGAGCGCGTGGGCTATGTGTTTCAGGACCCCGAAAACCAGATTGTGTGCGAGACCGTGTGGCACGAGATGGCGTTTGGCCTGGAAAACTTGGGCATGTCGCGCGACGAGATGCGCCGTCGCGTGGCCGAGACCAGCTATTTCTTTGGGTTGGAGGATTGGCTCCACCGCGATACCGACACGCTTTCGGGCGGACGCAAGCAGCTGCTGTCGTTGGCGGCCGTGCTGGCGTTGCGCCCGCGCGTGCTGCTGCTCGATGAGCCCACGTCCCAGCTCGATCCCGTTGCCGAGAAGAATTTCCTGCATGCGCTGTTTCGTGTGAATCGCGAGCTGGGCTGCACGGTTGTTGTGGCAACGCACCAGCCGCGGCCGATGCTCGAGTATGCGACGTGTGCGTACCGGATTAAGGGCGGTCGCGTGCGCGAGGCGGTTGACCTAGCGAGTTTGGGTAGTCGCGAGGGACTTTTGGCTTTGGACTCTTGCCGGCCCGCGCAGGGGGCGGCGACGAGTGCGGCAGCGGCTATCCGCGAGGGCTGGTTTCGCTACGATCGCGCGGGCGGTTGGGTGCTGCGCGGGCTCGACGTGGCGTTTTCGGCCGGCGTGGTGCATGCGGTCGTGGGCGGAAACGGCTGCGGCAAGTCAACGATGCTCTCGGTGCTGGCCAAGACGGCTAAGCTGCAGCGTGGCCGCATGGTGCGTGGGACGGCTTCGGCGGCGCTGCTGCCTCAGAATCCCAAGGCCCTGCTGGTTGCCGAGACGGTTCGCGATGAACTAATGGAATGGGCTTCGACCTGCGGGTACGACGAGGCCGTGGCACAGGAGCGCGCGGCAAGTCTGGGGCTGTCGGGCCTGGATGGGCGCCACCCGTACGATCTTTCGGGCGGACAGCGTCAACTGCTTGCATTGGCAAAGCTGCTGCTGATTGGCCCCGAGCTGTTGCTGCTTGATGAGCCCACCAAGGGCCTTGATCTGGCAAGTCGCTGCATTATCGCCCGAGCCCTGCGTGAGCATGCGCAGGCCGGCGGCACCGTCATCATGGCCACGCACGACCTGGACTTTGCCGAGCAGGTCGCTGACGAAATCGCCATGATGTTTGACGGCGAGATCGCCTGCGTGGAGCCGCCGACCGACTTCTTTGCCGACAACGTGTTTTATAGGGCGTGATGGAATGGCGGATTATCGCGTCTCGCGCCTACTTGCAAAAATGGAAATCCCGCTGCTGCTGGCGGTCCCCGCAGTGATGACTGCGGCGTTGCTGGCGGGCGTTGAACAGGCGGCGCTTGCCATGCTTGTCGTGGTGGCGTTGGTGCTCGCGCTGTTCTTTGCGGGCTACGAGGCGTCGCGCCCCGGCCTGCGCCAGATTATGCCAACGCTGGTTCTGGCGGCGTTGGCCGCGGCGGGGCGTATCTTGTTTGGCCCCATTCCCGACTTTAAACCCGTGAGTGCCATCGCCATTATCGCGGGGGCGACGCTTGGGCGTCGCAACGGGTTTATGGTCGGCGCGCTGGCGGCGCTGACCAGCAACTTCTTTTTTGGCCAGGGTATGTGGACGCCGTGGCAGATGTATGCCTGGGGACTCGTCGGCTATGTTGGCGGCGCCCGGGCGCATGCGGGTGCGTTTGACCGTGCGGATGGGACCGTGCGCATGCCGGCATTGCTTGCGTACGGTTTTGCATCGGGCCTGCTCTATGGCGTCGTGATCAACGCATACGACATCATCGGTTTTGTGCAGCCGCTCACGTGGGCGGGCGCCGTGGCGCGTCTTGCCACGGCGGTGCCGTTCGACATCACGCACGGACTCGCGACCTGCGTGTTTTTGGCCGCCCTGTACAAGCCCTGGTGTCGCCGCATCAACCGAGTCGTCGTGAAGTACGGGCTGTAGGGCTGGTTGTGTCGGGGCGGGAATCAATACTGTCGAAGTACCATTTCAAAACTATGCCGGTTTACGGGGCTAGATTGGCACAGGCAGGCCATACCGACTTTTTTCGAAATAGAGTAAGCCGTTTACCTGCAGTTTTATTATTTCTGAATTGCGTATGGTTGGGGGTTTGCGATTTAGCCCCGTAAACCGGCATAGTTTTGAAATGGCCGGTTGACATGACGGGCATCGTGGCCCTCAGAGAGCCAAATTGATCCGTTTTCTTCCGTCCCCAGACGTCCCCGGGAATCAGCTGAACCCGCCCGCCACGAAATCGCCCCGCTTTTCTTCGTCTTTGGGAGATCGGTTGGGTTAGAGCTCAAGGGCGAGGGTGACGGGGCAGTGGTCGCTGCCAAAGATGTCACCGCGGATGCCCGTGTCGCGCACGTTGCCGGCGATTGCGTCGCTCACCAGGAAGTAATCAATGCGCCAGCCAGCGTTGTTTTTGCGAGCATTAAAGCGGTAGCTCCACCAGCTGTAGACGCCCTCGACGTCGGGGTTTGCCGCGCGCCAGGTATCGGTAAAGCCGGCATCGAGCAGCTCGGTGAACTTGCCGCGCTCTTCGTCCGAAAAACCCGCGTTGCCGCGGTTGGACTTGGGGCTCTTAAGGTCGATCTCCTCGTGCGCCACGTTAAAGTCGCCGCAGGTCACCACGGGTTTACCGGCATCGCGCTCAAGTGCGCTTAAAAAGCCGCGGTAGGCATCGTCCCACGCCATGCGCACATCGATGCGGGCGAGCTCGTTTTGGGCGTTGGGCGTATAGACGTCGACAAACCAAAACTTATCGAACTCGAGCGCGCAGACGCGGCCCTCGGTTGCGGCCTGCGCCACGAGCTCTGCCGCCTCGCCCTCGCCGGCGTAGGGCAGCAGGGCATCGGCGCGCAGCACGCGCAGCGGTTCCTGGCGGCTAAAGACCGCGGTGCCCGAATAGCCTTTGCGCTCGGCGTAGCTCCAGGTTTGGTGATAGCCGGGCAGGTCGATATCGACCTGGCCCTCTTGCAGCTTGGTCTCTTGCAGCGCCAAGATGTCGACATCGAGCTCCTGCGCGATCTGGATAAAGCTCGGGTCCTTTTTGAGCACGGCGCGCAGGCCGTTGACGTTCCACGAGGCGAAAGTGTAAGTCTGAGGCATGGTGTCCTTTCGACGGGGTTGGCAGGCTTAAGATTAGCGCAACAAGGGCGGAGCGGGCACCATGCGTGACAACCCAAGGGCCGCGTGCTGGGATATTGCCCGACGCTGCCCGACCAACCAGGACGGAGGACTCGTATGACGCAGGCAATATCGGACCCCAAGCAGGCCTCCGCGGCGCTGGCGGAGCTGTTCGATACCCACGAGCGCGTGGTGTTCTTTGGCGGCGCGGGCGTTTCCACGGCGAGCGGCATTCCCGATTTCCGCAGTGTGGACGGCCTGTATCATCAGCAGTTTGCCTACCCGCCCGAGACTATGCTCTCGCATAGCTTTTACGAGACGCATCCGGCCGAGTTCTTTGACTTCTACCGCACCAAGATGATCGCGCTTGGCGCCAAGCCCAATCGCTGCCACACCAAACTGGCCGAGCTGGAGCGGACCGGCAAGCTTAGCGCCGTGGTGACGCAAAATATCGACGGCCTGCATCAGATGGCCGGCTCGCAGCGCGTGTTCGAGCTGCACGGCTCGGTCCACCGCAACATTTGCCAGGCGTGCGGCGCAGTCTATAGCGCCGAGTGGATCTGTGCGCGCGATCACGAGGATGCCGCGGGCGTGCCCGCGTGTCCTGTGTGCGGCGGCCGCATCAAGCCCGATGTGGTGCTCTACGAGGAGCCGCTCGACGAGCATGTGCTTACCGGTGCCGTTGCCGCCATCGCCGCGGCCGATGCCCTTATTGTGGGCGGGACTTCGCTCGTGGTGTATCCGGCGGCGGGCCTTACGCGCTGCTTTACCGGCGATACGCTGGCCATTTGCAATCTCGCTCCCACCGATCAGGATGCAAATGCCGACCTGCTGATTTCTTGCGACATCGCACCCGCGTTTGCGTTCTAGCCCGCGCACGCGGATACAATAGAAAGACTGACTGCAAAACGACCCCGCCGCCAGCGCCCAAGCGCGGCGGCGTGGGCATTTTAGGAGGATGTTCATGGCGAACGATAGCAAGACATGGCGGTGCGGAAAGTACGAGCTCAGCTTTGACCGTCCGCGCATCATGGGCGTCCTCAACGTGACGCCCGATTCGTTTAGCGACGGCGGCGAGCACTTCGATGCGGATGCCGCTATCGAGTACGGCCTGGCGATGCTCGACGCCGGCGCCGACATCATCGACGTAGGCGGCGAGTCCACGCGCCCCGGCTTTACCCCGGTCAATCCCGACGAGGAGGCTCGTCGCGTGCTGCCCGTGGTGCGCGCGCTGGCAAAAGAGGGCGCCATCGTCTCGATCGACACGCGCCACGTGGCGGTTGCCAAGGCTGCCGTGCGCTGCGGTGCCTCGATCGTCAACGACGTGACGGGCTTCACCGACCCCAAGATGGTCGAGTTTGTCGCGACAAGCACCTGCGGCGTCATCGTGATGCACGCCGGCGAGGTCGCGGCACCTACCCGCACACATGCAACGGTGCAGCTCGATACCTCGGCCGCGGCGTTTGTTGCCGAGAAGGCGCGCGAGGCGGCTGCCGAGGCCGCGCGAGAGGCCGAGAAGCCGGCTCGCCGCCGTCGCGGCAAGCTGCTGGGCGAGCCCAAGACGGAGGCCAAGCTTCCGGGCGGCGTGGTGCAGCCTTCGCTGCCGTTTGGCGACCCGGAGCCCGCGCCCGAGCCTGCGGACGAGCAGAAGCAGGCGGCACCGGCGGCCGAGCAGGTCGCCCCTGCCGCCGAGCCTGCCGCGACCCCCGAGCCCGCGCCGGAGCCCAATGACCACCTGGCAGCCATGATGCGCCGCAGCGCCCGCCGCGAGGAGGCCTACGTGCCCACCTCTCAGCTCCGCCGCTTCACCCTGCCCGATTCGGCGCCCATCATGCGCCGCGTCATGGGTTTCCTGTCCGACCAGGCCCGCACGCTCATCCATGCCGGCGTGTCGCGCGATCGCATCTGCATCGATCCCGGCCCGGGTTTTGGCAAGACGGCCAACGAGGATATCGTCATCCAGCGCGAGACCGCCAAGATGGCGTCGCTGGGCTATCCGCTCATGTGCGCCGTGTCGCGCAAGCGTTTTGTGGGCGCCGTCTCGGGCGTGACCGAGGCGGCCGCGCGCGATGCCGCCACGTTTGGTGTGTGCCTGGGCGCCATCCAGGCCGGTGCCAACATCGTGCGCGTGCACGACGTCACCGGCTTCGCGCAGTTCCTGAACGGTTACTGGGCCGTCGCCAAGCCGCAGCCGCGCCGCGCGTTTGTGGCCGTGGGTTCCAACCTGGGGCATCGCTGCGACAACATCCGAGCCGCGCGCGACATGATCGCCGAGATCCCGCTCACCTGCGTGTCCAACTGCTCGCGCATCTACGAGAGCGAGCCGGCCTACGAGACGCGCCAGGACGCGTTTGCCAACGCCGTCATTGAGATCAAGACCGAGCTGGCGCCGCTGGTACTGCTTGACGAGCTGCAGAAGATCGAGCTCGAGCTGGGCCGCGACCGCTCCAAGAAGGCCAAGGTCAACGGCCCGCGCACCATCGACTTGGACCTGCTGTGGATGGATGGTGAGACGCACGGCGGCAAGAAGCTGCGCCTGCCGCATCCGCTGATCGGCGAGCGCGACTTTGTGCTGGTGCCGCTCGAGGACCTGATGCACGACCCGGCGCGGTTCTTCCGCTTCAACGGCGTCGAGGTCAAGGAGCCCGAGGACCGCGTGGGTCATATCGTGGGCGAATTGGGGCGTATGTAGATGATTGAGATGAATGCTGTAGCCGCCGGCACCGAGCTTGATGCCGCGCGCGACGCGGGCCGCGAGGGTGCGTCTGCGGGTTGGTGCGCTTGGAGTGCGGGTGAGGCGTCGTTGACGTTTTCGCTGGTCGTGCGCCCGGACGTGAATATGCATGCCTTCCACGGCCTGCCGTTTGTGGCGGCGATGGGCATGATGGACGCGCTTGTGGGCACGGCTTCGACGCCGGGTCTGGGCCTTGCCGGCAAGGTGGGTATTGAGTGGCCGAGCAACATCGTGTGCGGCGCGCCCGCGTTCGAGACGCCGTTCGCACGCGTTGCCGTGAACGGTGGCGCCGGTGCCGCGGGCATGTTCGGTGCCGTGACGGTGGATATTGAGCGCACGGCGCTGAGCGGGCTTGGCGTGGATATGGCCGACGAGGCGCTGGTTGAGGCGCTGTCCGCCGCCGTGCTGACCCGCGTGGGCGCTTGGGCAGTTGTTGCCAACACGCCGCAGGGCGCTGCCGGCCCGTTGGCTCCGGTGCTGGGCGAGTACTTCGATATGGTGCCGCTGCTGGGTCGTCAGGTTGCGGCGGTGTCGCCCAACGGTTTGCCGCTTGCGGTCGGTGTGTTTGCGGGCCTGGATATCTGGGGCCGTGCGACCATCAAGACCGATGCCGGCGAGCAGGAGTTTCCGCCCGAGGCCGTACGGATTCGCGGACTGTAACGCGAGGCACCCGCGCTCAAAGATAACGATGACAACGAAGCCCTCTTCGGCCTGTGCCGGGGAGGGTTCCGCCTATCTGGGGAATGGGTTGCCAGCGCCTATTCCTCAAAATTGAAAAATTTTCGTTTTTGAGGAATAGGATTAAGGCAGCTCGGTCTTTCGCGAGGTATATTCGCTATAGAGCCTATTCCTCAAAACTGAAAATTTTTCAATTTTGAGGAATAGCGATAGAAGACCGCAGGGAGGCACCAATGAAACTCATCAATAGAACGTCATATATGGACACGTTGACGAGCCTTATTGGCGTACCGGACATCAAGGTCATAACGGGCATTCGCCGTAGCGGTAAGTCAAAATTGCTCGAGGCCCTCCGCGATTACGTGGAGGCAAATCTGTCCAATTCGAATGTCATCCATATCAATTACAACCTCGACGAGTTCGAGGGCCTGCTCGAATATCATGCCCTGCTCGCCTATGTAAAAGAGTATCGAGTGTCCGGCAAGCAAAACTTCCTGCTTATCGACGAGGTTCAGATGTGCGACGGCTTTGAACGCGCGATCAACAGCCTCCATGCATCCGAGCAGTACGACATCTTCATCACCGGATCGAACGCTTTTTTGCTGTCGAGCGATCTGTCGACGCTCTTTACGGGGCGCACGTTCGAGATCGAGGTTTTCCCATTCTCGTTTGAGGAGTATCGTCTCTATGGCGACGAGGGCGAGGTCGACCGCGACTTCGATGAGTACGCGAGAACCGGCGGTATGTCCGGCTCTTACCCTTATCCACTGCAGGAGCAGCGCTATCAATATCTCTCCAACGTCTTCAAGACGCTCATTGTGAGAGATATCGTGCAGCGGCATAACGTGAGAAACGAATCGGCGCTGCTGCGCATTGCCGATTACATGATGGACAACGTTTCCAACATTACGTCGGCACGCAACATTACTGATGCATTAAATGCGGATGGGCTAAAGATTACGAACAAGACGGTCGGCACGTACATGGGGTACCTGTGTGATGCGTTTGCCTTCTATAAAGTTCGTCGGTACGACATTCGCGGCAAAAAATACCTTAAGAGTGGCGAGAAGTACTATCTGGCGGATCATGCGTTTAAATATGCGCTTCTTGGTACACGTGATATGGATTGGGGACGCGTATACGAGAATATGGTGGCAATCGAGCTGCTGCGTCGCGGATACGAGGTATACGTCGGCGTGCTCTATAAAAAGGAAATAGACTTTGTAGCAATCAAGCGGAGCGAGAAACTCTACATTCAGGTGAGCGACGACATCAGCTCGGATAAGACATTTGAACGCGAGATTTCGCCACTGCTGAGCATTGGCGATGCGTATCCCAAGATGATTCTCGCCCGCACGCATCACGAGGCCACGGATCGCGACGGAGTGCAGATCGTGGACCTGGCGAGGTGGTTGTGCGGCGAGGCGTAGCAGAAAGCCTATTCCTCAAAACTGAAAAAATTTCGTTTTTGAGGAATAGGACCGATGCATTGCTTAGTCCGCCGCTCGCGCCCGTGCTCGACTTAAGCCCCTGCCTTACCCCAGCTCCTGCATGCGGCGATAGATTTCGCAGATACCCTTAATGGTAAGTTGTCCGTCGACCACGTCGAAGGCATCGGTCGAACCGGCGACGATGCTGGCGAGGCCACCCGTGGCGATAACGGTGACATCCTTGCGGCCCAGCTCGCGCTTCATGCGCGCGACCAGGCCCTCGGCCATGGCGGCGGCGCCCACCACGGCGCCGACCTTGATGCACTCCTCGGTATCGCGGCCGATGGCGTACTCGGGCGCCTCGAGCGGAACGCTGGCGAGCTTGGCAGCTCGGGCGGCGAGCGCGTCCATCGAAATGCGGATGCCCGGCGCGATCGCTCCGCCAATGTAATAGCCGTCCTCGTCGATGACGTCGATATTGGTTGCGGTGCCAAAGTCCACCACGATCGCCGGGGCGCCGTAGAAGGTCTCGGCAGCGACGGCGTTGGCGATGCGGTCGGCACCAACGGCTTGGGGGCGCGCCGCCCGCAGTTTGGTCACCGCAGCCGTCTGCGGCCCGATGACGATGGCGTCCGCGGCAATGCGGTCGGCCACGGCGTGCCACTCGCGCGAGAGCTGCGGCACCACGCCGGCAAAGGCGATTGCGTCGACCGCATCGAGCGAAAGGTCGTACATCTTAAAGAAACCCATCAGGCGCACGTGGATCTCGTCGGCGGTATAGGAGCGGTCGGTGGGCATGCGCCACGACTGCACCAGCTCGTCTCCGTCAAACAGGCCCATGGCCGTTTGCGTGTTTCCCATATCGATAGCGAGCAGCATGTCTACTCCCGGTGTCGGCATAAAAGGACGCGCACCATTGTATACGTGCCGTCGACGGCGCTCGGCTGCGATTCGTTTACGGTGATAGGGGCTGAGGGGTTTAAATATGAAGGAACTATGCTCTACGAGATTTTCCTTGCCGTTTACCGAACTCCCGCGTAGTATTCTTTTTTGCGCACATGAGGCGCCCAGACATTGCGGGGTGGAGCAGTCTGGTAGCTCGCCGGGCTCATAACCCGGAGGTCGTAGGTTCAAATCCTGCCCCCGCGACCAAGAACTTGCAGCTCGTCGGCCTAGCCGGCGAGCTTTTTTGTTATTCCGGGACCGTGTTTTCGGTCCAATTCTCGGCCTCTCAAACAACATCTCGATCTGTAACACCTAGACCCCATTTGGACGGCTAGATGTTACAGATCGAGATGTTGAGTCCCCGCCCGGACGGTTTGTCTAAATCTGTAACATCTTGGGCCCATTTTGCCGAGTAACTGTTACAGATCGAGACGCTGACCTCCCGCCTGGGCGGTTCTAGTCGTTGGTAATCAGGAACTCATCTAGGAAGACATCGAGCAGGTCGTTCTTGCGCTGTGGTAGCCAGGCGGCGGCAATTGTCATTTCGGCCGATTTGCCTTCTATGGGAATCGCAACGACTTTGCCGTTGGTGGGAAAGGTCTGCGTTAGATACCCTGGCAGCAGCGCGTAGCCCAGGCCCGCGGCGACGCACAGCACGCTTGTCTCGACGTCCTCGGACACATAGGCAATCTTGGGGCGCTCTTCTATTTTGGCAAGCGTGGCCGCAATCGCCTCCGATTCGCCGTATCCGCTGGCTCCGCGCGTGGCATCGACAATCGGATACCCCTTAAGGTCTTCGATGCGAATCGATTGCCGATGGGCGAGCGGGTGATCGAGCGGTACCACGGCGTGCAGCGGATAGGACCTCAAGACCTGCCATTGCATATCGGACATGCGGTATTCGTTGTAGAGCAGGTTGATACACACGTCGATATCTTCTCGGCGCAGGGCGTCGTAGAGCTCCGAGACGTTGTCGCGCATAAAGCTCAGTCGCACGTTGGGGTAGCATTGGTGAAACCCAAACAGCATGTCGGCAAGATCGGTCCGCTCGTATCCCTTTATGTAGCCAACCTTGAGCTCGCCTTCGGGCATGTCGTCTGCCGTCCGCGCGCGTCTTACGGCCTCGGCAGTTCGCCCGACAATTGCACGGGCGTCATCGAGGAACAGGGCTCCCGCCATCGTAAGCTCAACGTGATGGTTATCGCGCTCGAACAGCTGCTTTCCCACGATGCGCTCGAGCGCCGCTATCTGGTTTGAAACCGTTGCCTGCGAAACAAAGAACTCCCTGGCGACCTTCGAAAAAGAGCGTGCCTCTGCCACGGCTATAAAGTACTCCAGCTGTTTGATGCGCATGGTTCTCCGTACATTAGATTTCCTTATCACGTAATGCATAGATTAGCGCAAACGCCCAGCGATTTCCCTTTTATGATTTAGGAGCGGTTATTTGCGTGCGTATCGACAACACCGCAAATTTCTTTTGAAGAGAGGGATCTCGATGAAGGGCCGTAAAACCATCAAGCTTGTTCAGGCCGCCACTGGTGCCGTTGTGCTCACACTCCTTATGCAGCTGATGGGGGTGTTTGGGTATGGGCAGTACACCTGGATGTGCTTTTTGCCGTTGCTGATGTTTTTTGCCTTTGGGGCCGATTTTAAGAAGATCCCCGAGATGCTGGTGAGCTATGCCGTCGGTGAGGTTTGGTGTGTGATCAATTCGCTGGTCATGGGCGTATTCGTCTCGGCCTTTGGCGCCGACAACATGGTTATGAGCAATATCGTTCCGACCATCCTCGTTATCTTTTGTATCCTGACGACTCACGAGAACCTGCTCGAAGGCAAGATCTGCTCCAATGTGCCCTGCGTCTTTATGGGTCTTGCCACGTCGTTCTTCACGTTTATGCTGCAGCAGCCGATCAACTTTGGCCACCTCTTTGCGTTCTGGGCCTTTGGAATCGCGCTCGCGGTTTGCCTGGTCATGTCGGGAACGCTCGTGTGCTCGGCGATCTTTGGAAAAGAGCGCACTATTCAGGCGCTTACGCCGCTCGCTGTTCTCGAGGCGCAGCAGAATCATAAATAAGAAAACTCGATTATCAGGGGGCGGGTGCCATAAGGCACACCGCCCCCTTTGTGCGTATGGCGCCAAGACCATGCGCTCGAAAACGTTGCCCAAGCGCATGGTTCATCTGCACAAAGCCCGTGGATGCTATGGGCAAACATCGGTGCGCCTGCACATGGTTTTGAGGCTGTTTTCGAGCGAAAGTATGGCTGTCGATACGCATGCAATTCGCATGAAGCCCGGGCTCGTCCAAGAGCCCTATAAAGGAGGATTCGCATGAAACAGTTAGAGACCGACGTCGTTGTCGTCGCCGCGGGTCTGAGTGGTCTTGCCGCAGCGGTCGCTGCAGCCGAGGCGGGCGCTCGCGTCATTGCCCTGGAGAAGGCCCCCATTACCGGTGGCGCCGCCAACATGGGCATGGGGCCTGCCGCAGCTGGCTCTCCGCTTCAGAAGGCCTCGATGATCGAGGTCACGCCTGGCGAGCTCTTCCGTCGCCATATGTTCTACACCCATTACCAGGTCGATGCTCGCCTGGTGCGCGACTACTACTTTAAGTCGGGCGACACCATTGCATGGCTGCAGGACATGGGCGTGGAGTTTAACTCTGTGCGTCCGGCATTCCGCGCTCGCGAGCGCACGCGCGCCTATTCCGACGGCGAGTACACCTGGCATGTCGTGCAGCCCGAGGACGGCTCCGAGCCCGGTCCTCGCGCGGCCACCACGATGACCAAACGCATGACCGAGCGCGCTCAGGACCTGGGTGTCGAGTTTATGTTTGAGTGCCCGGGCACCGGCCTTATCAAGGATGAGGATGGCGCCATTTGCGGCGTGACCGCCAAGGACAAGGACGGCGAGGAGTACCAGATCTCGTGCAAGTCCGCGATTGTCGCCACGGGCGGTTTTGGCCACAACGCCAAGCTCATCAAGGAAAAGCTCGACTTTGAGTGGGGTACCGACCTGTTCTCGTTTGCCATTCCGGGCATGGACGGCGACGGCATCAACATGTGCCACGAGGTCGGCGGCGGCCACACCCCGGTGACCATGGAGCTCATGTATCAGATCCCCGACAACATGAACCACTTCTATGTCGAGGGCGCATTCCGTCAGCCGTGCTACTGGTGCAACCGCCTGGGCGAGCGCTTTATGCCGGAGGACGAGATTTTCAACACCACCTTTGTCGGCAACGCCATCAACCATCTTCCCGGCAAGGTCGCCTATGCCATCTTTGATTCCCGTATGCTCAAGCACTGGAAGAAGGATGGTCCGGATATCGTCAGCCACGTTCATCCGCACGACCTGTACGACGGCTTTGAGGAGCAGTGGAACCGCGACCTGGAGGCTGGCTATCCGGCGATCTGCCAGGCCGATACGCTGGAGGAGCTTGCCGAGAAGGCGGGTATCGACGTGGAGGGCCTGCTCGCCAACGTCGACGAGTACAACGAGATGTGCGACAACGGCTGGGACGACATCTTTGAGAAAGAGCGCGAGTTTATGAAGCCGCTCGAGAAGGGCCCCTTCTATTGCTGCAAGCAGTACTGTGGCGCCTACGGCACCCTGGGCGGCGTGCTCATCAACCACAAGATGGAGGTCATGACCGACGACTACGAGGTCATCCCTGGTCTGTACTGCGTTGGCACCGATGCCTGCACCATCTATGGCGACTCCTATAACTACTGCATTCCTGGTAACACCATGGGCTTCTGCCTTAACTCGGGTCGCATCGCCGGTGAAAACGCCGCCGCAGCCCTCTTTGAGGACGCTGGCGACGAGGAGTGGTCGTAACACCGTAGCTATTCGCGTCTGCAGACACCCACGCGTTGGGTGCAGGCGGGGATTTGCCCTACACGCGAGGCGCTCGGGATCACTTTGGTCCCGGGCGCCTTTCTGGACAAAAGCGACGTTTTGAGGGGAACGAATGAAGCTAACGATTAATGGAGCCGAGGTCGAGGCGCGCGAGGGGCAGAATGTCCTGGAGGCCGCGCTCGATGCTGGCATCTACATTCCGCATCTGTGCAAACATCCCGATCTTGAGGCCGTTGGCGGGTGTCGTCTGTGTATGGTCGAAATCGAAGGCCAAGACGAGCCGGTGTGTGCCTGCAAGACGTCGGTTGCCGAGGGAATGGTCGTAAACACGACGGGTGAGCAGGCCGAGCGCGTGCGCAAGCTGGCGATGGAACTGATCCTGGCCACGCATCCCGCCGATTGCACCGGCTGCCCCAAGTACGGCAAGTGCGAGCTGCAGTCTATGTATCAGTACCTGGGAGTTTCGCCTGCGCGCTGGCGCACCAAGAGCCGTCCGGTCGCCACGGACGAATCGAACCCGCTGATCACCCATATGTTCACCCGCTGCATCCGGTGCGGTCGCTGTGTGCGCGCCTGCCGTGAGCTGCGGGGCGCCGGCGTCTTGGACTACCAGCGCACCGAGGACGGCATTCGCATTGGTACGGACGGCAGCGTGAGCCTGCAAGAGGCCGGATGCCGTTTTTGCGGTGCCTGCATCGAGGTGTGCCCCACGGGCTCGATCGTCGACACGCTTAATATGTTTGACGAGAACAAGTCCTATGCCGATAACGTGGTCCCCTGTCGCTCGGGCTGTCCCGCTCATGTGGATATCCCGCGCTACCTGCGTCATATTCGCAACGGTGAGTACACTCGCGCCGCCGCGGTGGTGCGCGAGAAGGTCCCGTTCCCCGAGAGCCTGGGCGACATTTGCGTCCATAGCTGCCAGGATGCCTGCAAGCGCAACGAGCTCAACGGCACGCCGGTTTCGGTCTGCCGCCTTAAGCGCGCTGCGGCCGTGCGCGATACGGGCGACTGGAAGGCAAATGTGCGCCATGAGCCGCTGAGCGGCAAAAAGGTCGCCGTTGTGGGTGCCGGTCCCGCCGGTTTGACCGCCGCACTCTATTGCGCCGAGAAAGGCCACAAGGTCGTGGTGTTCGAGGCCAACGAGAAGGTCGGCGGCCAGATGCGCTACGGCATTCCGGCGTATCGCCTGCCCGATGCCACGGTCGATGCCGAGGTCGCGACGATTTTGGAAATCGCCCAGGGTGATGACGCCGAGCCGCGCATTGAGCCGCGCTGTGGCGAGCGCATCGCCGAGCCCAAGGCCCTTCTTGACCAGGGCTTCGATGCCGTGCTGGTTGCGGTGGGTACCCATGACGGAACGGTACTCCCCATGCCCGGTCACGACCTCGAAGGCGTGCTGCGCAACACCGATTTTTTGAAGGCCGCCCGTATGGGCAGCGCCCCGGACCTGACGGGCAAGCGCGTTGTGGTGCTTGGCGGCGGCAACGTGGCGTACGACTGCGCCCGCACCGCCGTGCGCCTGGGCGCCGCATCGGTCGATGTTGCCTGCCTTGAGGCCCAAGACGCGATGACCTCGACGCCCGAGGAGCGTGCCGAAGCCGCCGAGGAAGGCGTGGTGCTGCACGATGCCTATGCTTTTACCAGCATCAACGAGACCGAGGACGGTTCTGGCAAGGTCGGTTCCATGACGATCCACAAGATCGAGCGGTTCTACTTTGACGAGAACCACCGCGCCGTCACCGAACTGCTCGACGGCGGCGAGAAGACCATCGATGCCGACTGCGTGATCTTTGCCGTGGGCCAAAAGCCCGAGGGCACGGCCCAGATGGGCCTTGAACTTACGCACGGTCCGTACATCGTGGCCGACACCGAGGGCAAGACGAGCGTCGAAGGCATTTGGTCGGCGGGCGACTGCGTGACGGGTACCAAATCGGTGATCGCGGCAATTGCTGCAGGTCGCACGTGTGCTTCGGCCATCGACCGCGCGTTGGGTGGCGATGGCGACATCGACGAGGAGCTGACCGAGCACGATGCTCCCGAGCAGTGGGTCGGGCATGCCCCCGAGGGCTTCTACGACGATGCCGTGCAGCCCGAGTTTGTCGATGCCCAGATGCGTAAGGACAACTTCGATACGTTTGAGTGCCCCTATACCGACCATGAGGCCGCGTGCGAGGCGAGCCGCTGCTTGCAGTGCGATTTGCGCCTAACGATCAGCACGCCGCGCCTGTGGAACGAGTACTAGGAAAGGAGCGATAACCCATGACGATCATCAACTTTATGCCTGTGCATCGACAGGCGCCTGTGGCGCTTTGGCTCCTTAAGAAGGACGTGGCTGCCGCTGCGGAAAAAATTGCAGAGGCTGGCGCCCAGGCGGTTTTGATGCCGGCGGGCGACGAGGTCTCTGCCACGCTCGCGGATGCGTTGGGCGAGTCCTGCCGCGTGATTGAGTGCGACCCGAGCCGGGGCTTTGTCTATGCCAACGGTTCGGCCGCGGCCAAGATGCTCGACGGCGAAAAGCCTCTCCCATCTTGCTGCGAGGGCGATGGCGCCGACCGATGCCTGAACGGATCGGAGTTACTTGCTGCCGAAGGAAAGCGCTGGGTGTGGTTTGACGGGGCCGATGAGCCCGTTGAGGTCGACCGCGTCGTGAGTGTGGAATCCCTGGTTGCCGCGGCGGGCGCCGATGACGCCAAAGCGGTGGGGATTGGCTATCCCAGCGGTCTGCTGCTGAGGCCCGACGACACCTCAAAGATTGAGCTATGCAGCGACTACGTGCGCGTCTATACCTCCAAAAACTGCATGGCAAAGGCGCTTTTGGACATTTGCACGCTGTACCGTCACGAGAGCTGCGGACGCTGTGTCTTTGGCTACGAGGGCTCTCATCAGATTGCGACGATTCTTGCCGATATCTGCCGCAAGAAGGGTAAGCCGACCGACTTGGCGCTTCTTCGCGACCTTTGCCCCGTGATGCAGGCGCAGTGTCTGTGCGAGCAAGGTCGCGTGCTGGCGCGCACGGTGCAATCGTTCCTCGACCTGTTCGAGGGCGAGATTATGCAGCACACCACCAAGAAGGTCTGTGCCGCAGGGGAATGCCAGGCATTCTTGACCTTCCATATCTTGGCTTCCAAATGCCAGGCCTGCAACAAGTGCGTCGATTCGGACGTTTGCGAGGAGGACGCGATTCTGGGAAGGCCGCGGTTCATCCATGTGATTGACCAAAAGGCCTGCACCCAGTGCGGCGCTTGTCTGGATATCTGCGACAATGGCGCGATCGTTACTGCCGGTGCCGTGAAGCCCAAGTGCCCGCCCAAACCCATTCCCTTTAAGCGCAAATAGCGCGATCCCCCTCTCGTTTTGCCCCTTGTAGGCATGCGGGAGGGGCCTTTGTTTATCTGCACGAGGTATTCCGCAAATACCGAGCGGGCCTTGGTTGCCTGGACGGTGAACGCGTTTTGCGTCTGCCGTACGCTTTTTGCGAAGTACACACGGGCAGAATCCGTGTCCAAAATGCTCTGGAGAGGAGCGACCATGTCGTTTAAAGTGATGGTGATTTGTGCCGGCAGGCACGGTGGCAACGGCGAGGCTTTGGCCAAAGAGGCCCTTTGCGCGGTGCGCGAGGCGGGCGGCGAGGTCGAGCTGATCAATTTGTTCGACTACAACATCTTGCCCTGCACCGGTTGCGAGGGCTGCACCATGCAGATGGGAAAGATGGGCGCCGGCCTGCAAAAGGAATACCACGGCTGCGTCCTTAAAAACAAAGACGATGTAGATGCGATTATTCGCGAGTTGCAAACCTGCCAGGGCGTGATCTTCTCGGTTCCGACCTACGACCTTACGCCCAGCTCGGTGTACACCCGCTTTGCCCAGCGCTTCTTGGCATACGAGCTTTCGTTCTTGCTTGCCATCGGTGCCGTAAAGGAGAATCCGCATACCGTTGCCGGCCTTATTTCCGTTGGCGGCTCCATGCACGATTGGCAGTCCCTGGCGCTCGAGAGCCTGCAGGCGACTATGTTTACCATGTCGATGACTGTCGTCGATCGCTATATGGCGCAACGTGATGGTCGCCCGGGCAATACCTTTGTGTGGGGAGACGACGTGGAGTGGGGCGGACAGATTGCCCGCGCCCACAAAATGGGCGAGAACATCGTCAAGGCCATTCGCACACCGGTTGACGAGCGCTGCTGGCTGGGCGATCCGGATGACGGCGTGTGCCCCAACTGCCACAGCTCCCTGGTGTACCCCGGCGACAAGCATTGGGATGGAGTTGAGTTTCCGTGGGAGTGCGCGGTCTGCGGTGCTGGTGGCGACATCGTGACCGACGAGCGCACCGGTCGCCCCAAACTCAAGATTGCCGAGAACGGCCTGATCCGCGACCGCAACGACGACCACGCGCGCGCCGAGCACCTCAACGAGATCAACAAGACCCGCGACGAGTTCTTCGCCCACATGGACGAAGTAAAGCCGCTTATGGAGAAGTACGCCAAGATGACGTTCCCCACGCTGGAGATTAAGCGCGACTAGTTTTGTTTAAGCCCCGCTCGGCTAATTTGCGGCAGTGCAGGTCGGCGCTGGTGCGGGGCTTAATCCTCGGCTCAAGAAAGCCAAGGTAGATCAGGGCGCGAATCGAGAGATGGAACAAAAAGAGGTCTTCTCCCGATGCCAAGTCGTTACCGGTGATTTCCTTGATGCGGTTAATGCGATAGAGCAGCGTGTTTTTGTGAAGCGACAAGATCGCGGCGGTGCGCGCCGTGTTGCAGCCGTGTTGCATAAAGGCAAAGAGCGTCTCGACCAGCTCGGAATCGTGCGACTGGTCGTGTTTCCAAAGTGCCCAGATTGCCGGATGGCAGTAGTTCATAAGGTTGATGTGGTCGTTGCAGATATCGAGCATTTCCATGTAGGTGTATTCGCAATAGCGATACACATGGGTGTCTTCGAGGATTTTGGTAAAGGTCGAGCCGTAGCGAATGGCGGCGCGTGCCTGATTGAGGTGCGAACGCACATCGGTTGCCTGGGAAAACTCGTTGCTGATACCAATGAACAAATTGTTCGTGGCAGCAACGCGGGCAAGGATCGCCTCGTCGTTGGCGGGTAGCTGCGTGGAGGGCGGACGGCTTACCAGCGCCACGAGTTCGCCCTCGTACATGGTGATAAGGCTATGGTGCAGCAACGGCTGCAATTGTCCTCGGACGCTCTCCGCCTCGCGCGCCTCGAGCTGGGAATCTTTTTTGAGCAGGCATACAACGTAGAGGGCGGGAAGCGGCGTAAAACCGACGAGCTGCATTTTGCGTGTGCAGGTAATGGGGTTGGGGATTTCGTCGTCCAGGAGGCGCGAGAGAAAATATGGCCCCTGTTGCGGGCCGCCCATCGAAAGAAAGCCGCCTTTCTGCAGCTCTTGTGCGAGCAGACGGACGAAGAACTCAAAGACCTCGCGATCGCTATCGCCAAAGGCGTGATTGCGCTCGATCATCATCACCCGGCCCAGGCACGTGCCGTGCACCTTGATCGCGTCGGTCATGGTGTTGAGGCAAAACATGTCGTTATAACGCGTAAGCGGGCCTGTCGAGCGGGCGATCTTCTCGTCTAAGCCGCATTCGATGATGTAGCGCACGGCTTCGTCTTGCAGCATGTCACCTTCGGAGAGCTCGGCGCGGGTGATGGCTGCAAAGGGGGAGTCGTCGTCATCGTCGAGCTCAAAGCCGCCGCGGGCGGCATAGCGGTACACGGGATCGACGACGAGCACCGGGTTGTCCATAGCGGCAGAGGCTGTTTGCGTGAGGTTCTTGAGTCCTGCGTCGCTCAAGAGCGCCTCGAGCAGCGCTTGCTTTGCGGTGGACGTATCGGTGGTACTCGGTTGCATGGGTGTCCCTTCTGCCGCGTCTTCGCCGTAGTCGACGCGTGACCAAATAATTATCGCAGGCTGAGCGGTGTCAGGTTGTTTAAAACGGTGAGTGTGGCGGTCGTTTCCTCGAACGGGGACGGCGCTGCCGGGGGCTGTCTCGATTTGTAACAGATGGGTCCGATTTTGGCCTGTAGATGTTACAGATTGAGATTTCCGGTGCGCCGGCCCCGTTTATCTAAATCTGTAACACGAGGGACGGTTTTTGCCGAGTTGTTGTTACAGATTGAGATTTTCTTGCAGGCGGGTCCCGTTTGTCTCGATCTGTAACTTCTGGTGCCCATTTTGCCGAGTAACTGTTACAGATTTAGATCTTTCGTCAGGCCAGATTGGTTTGTCTCGATCTGCAACGGGTAGGGGCCAAAAGTGGGTCTAGATGTTACAGATCTAGATTGTTGAGGATGGGTCGAGAGGAACATCTTGATCTGTAACAGTAAGACCCGGTTTTGCCGAGTAACTGTTACAGATCGAGACAAACCGAAGGGTCGTCTCGCCCCATCCACCTGTCGCTACCTGCTATCCGCCGATTTTCGTTGTGCCGCTGTGCCCCCATGCCATATCCTCTAGACAACTACGCGGCATCATCGCCGCCGCGCCTACAAGAGAGGAATGTCCATGACCACACCTGCGTCTAAGCTGCTTCAACCCATTACGGTTGGCCCCCTTGAGCTCAAGAACCGCATTATGTTCCCGCCGCTTACCACCGGCTACGAGGAGCGCGACGGTTCCATCGGCGAGCGCAGCCTGGCTTTTTACGAGCGCCTGGCCCGTGGCGGCGTGAGTTACATCGTCATCGGCGACGTCGCTCCCGTTATGACCGCAAGCCCCACGCCCAAGCTGGCGACCGACGCTCAGATCCCCACGTTTAAGGCACTGGCCGACGCCGTCCACAAGCACGGTGCCAAGGTCGCACTGCAGCTGTTCCACCCCGAGTACGACGTCCCCGGCGTCGGCCGCATGGTCATGGGCTCAATGGCCGCCGCCAAGGCCGCGCAGGAGGCCAAGGCCGCCGGCGACGAGGAGACCTTTGCCGCCAAGATGGCCGAGTCCAACGAGATCCGCAAACAGGCCTACGCCAAGCTGCACCACGACATGCAGCACTTTGTGAACGAGGCGAGTGTGGAGCAGCTCACCCAGATCAAGGAAGCCATCGCCGCCTCGGCCGCCCGCGCGCAGCAGGCCGGGATCGACGCCATCGAGGTCCACGGCGACCGTCTGGTGGGTTCGCTGTGCTCGGCTATCCTCAACCAGCGCACCGACGAGTACGGCGGTTCGTTCGAGAACCGCGTCCGCTACGCGCTCGAGGTCGTCGCCGCCATTAAGGAGGCCGCGCCGGAGCTGATGGTGGAGTACAAGCTCCCCGTGATCATGGAGAACCCCGACGGCACGCCGCGCGGCAAGGGCGGCCTGCTGCCCGACGAGGCCTGCGAGTTCGCCAAGCTGCTCGAGGGGGCCGGCATCGACATGATCCAGGTTGCGCAGGCAAACCACACCGGCAACATGGGCGACACCATTCCGCCCATGGGCGCCATGCCCTACAACTGGACGCTGCCCGTGGCCGAGCGCGTCAAGGCCCTGGTTTCCGTGCCGGTGGCAACCGTCGGCCGCGTTGTTTCGGTCGAGGCCGGCGAGAAGATCCTGGAAGACGGCTCGGCCGACATCGTCGCGTACGGCCGCTCGCTCATGTGCGACCCCGACATTGCGCTTAAGGCCGCTACAGGTGAGCCCATCCGCGAGTGCCTCAACTGCAACAAGGGCTGCGTCGACGCGATCCAAAACCGCAAATACATCTCGTGCGTGCTCAATGCCGAGAACGGCGACGAGGCGACCATCGCCATTAAGCCGGGCGAGGGCAACAAGAAGATCGCCGTGGTGGGCGGCGGTATTGCCGGCCTGGAGGCAGCGCGCGTGGCGGCAAAGCGCGGCTACGACGTGACCGTCTACGAGGCGAGCGACCATCTGGGCGGCCAGATTGTGCTGGCGGCCGCGCCTCCGCGCAAGGACGAGATCATGCGCTCGGTCGAGTACTACGAGAAGATTCTGCCCGGCCTGGGCGTGAAGGTTGAGCTCAACCACACCGCTAGCCCCGCGGACCTCAACGCCGCCGACGCCGCGATTGTGGCCGTGGGCGCGCACGATGTGGTCATTCCCGTACCCGGTGCCGATTCGGAGAAGGTTGTCTCGAGCTGGGACGTGCTGGCCGGCAAGGTGGAGCTCAGCGGGCGCGTCGCCGTCATTGGCGGTGGCCTGGTGGGCACCGAGACTGCCGAGTACCTGCTGCAGCACGGCTGCGAGGTGGCGATCGTCGAGATGCTCGACAAGATTGCCGCGGGCGAGTCCGAGACCATTCTGCCGCTGATTATGAGCGACTTTGCCGAGCATGGCGTTGAGCAGCATGTTAAGACCCGCCTGACCGCCATTACCGACGAGGGCGTGGAGGCCGTTCGCACCACCGAGGACGGTGCCGAGGAGCCGGTGAAGATTGCTTGCGATTACGTGGTGATGGCCGTGGGCTCCAAGGCCAACGCATTTGACCTGGACGGCGTGACGGTGCCCGTGACCTGCGTGGGCGACTGCTCGGGCGAGCGCACCGCCGACATTGCGAGCGCTATCCGCACGGCGTATCACGCGGCCAACGAGCTCTAAGTAAGAAAGCTATCGCGTATTGAGTGGGCGGGGAGTGCCGTATCGGCGCTCCCCGCCTTTTTGTCAATGAGGGCGCCCCTGACCAGTGGGTTCAGAAAATCCGAATTTCATGCACCAGAAAATCCGACTCTTTAGAACATGAAAATCCGAATCGCAACCACCCGAAAATCCGAATTTGCTACAGTGGAATAGAAGAATCAGAAAGCAGGAACTGGAAATCTGCGGGGGTGGCTCATGGCAGGCGAGAGGCTACATCGGGACGGATACATCCCACGTATCGTGGATGCGCAAATCGAGCGCTACCTTCGTGTCTTTGGCGCGGTCGAGATTGCAGGCACCAAGTGGTGTGGCAAGACGTGGGCCGCGCTTGAGCACGGGGCGTCCGTCTCGTATGTCGACGAGAATCTCGACCTCGCGCGTGCCGACCCGGCGATGATGTTGCTGGGAGACCGTCCGCATATTATCGATGAGTGGCAGCGCGTTCCCCAGATTTGGGACTACGTTAGACACGAGGTCGACCGTGCCCGGGGTACGCGCGGCGCCTATATCCTCACGGGTTCCGCCACGCCTGCGTTTGGCTCAAAGGCGGAGGCGCCCGCGCATAGTGGAGCCGGCCGCATCGGCCGCGTCCGCATGCACCCCATGACGCTTGTCGAGACAGGTGAGTCTAACGGCAAGGTGAGCCTGGCGGGCTTGTTTGAGCATCGTTTTGAGCCCTGCCGGTGCGATGGCGATACGCCGGGGCTTGTCGAAGCCGCTTGCCGCGGCGGCTGGCCCGAGGCGATCGATATGGTTTCGGCCGACGCCCAGCTCATCGCCCGCGAATATCTCAACACCACGTTTTCGAGCAGCTTCCCGGCGGTTGGTCTCGACCCCGATATTGCTCGTCGAGTCTCCGCATCGATCGCGCGCAATCTGGGACGGGCGACCACGTATAAAACGATTCTTATGGATATGTTCGGTGCCGAGGAGGAACCCGCAGCGTTTGCCGACGAGACCAAGGTGCGTAGATACCTGGATGCCCTCAAAGGCATGTTCATTCTCGAGGAGGTCCCCGGTTGGGTTCCCGCCGCGCGCGACAAACGACGCTTTACCGTCAAACCCAAGCGCTATCTGGCAGATCCAAGCCTTGCTTGCGCCTTGCTGGGCATGTCCTTGCAGGCGCTGCTTGCCGACTGGCAGACATTTGGTCTGGTGTTTGAGAATATGGTCATACGCGACCTTTCGGTCTACGCGCGGTCGCTCGACCTGCTGGATAGTACGCCCGTGCGCTATTATCGCGACGATTCGGGCCTTGAATGCGATGCCATCGTGCAGCTAGCCGATGGACGGTGGGCCGCCTTTGAGATTAAGGTGAGCGAAGATAAGGCGAGCGCCGGCGTCGAGAGCCTCAAGCGCGTTCGCAAGAAGGTCTGTGGAAATCCTCGTTCACGCACACGCGAACCGGAGTTTATGGCCGTGATTGTGGGGGTGGGTGAGTACGCCCGCGAGGTCGAGGACGGTATCTACGTGATACCCGTGCGCGCGTTGGGGTGTTAAGGGGGCGGCACGTCGTGCGTCCGCTGCCCGGTGCTACGGATTGGTGCAAGGGGGTCAGGTTACTTTGCACCAAGGGCTCGACTTTTAAGACATCATTAAGGCTTGTGTTGTGGAGCACACCGCAGGTCAATGCTATTCTTTTCCCTTATCGTATGGTGTTGTATTCTGCCTGAATTCTATGCCTACGAGCAATGGATTGAGCACGACCAAGCGGAAAGGATGGCATGCCCACTAGCAGGGCAAACGTAAACGATGAGTGGCATGGACCGACATAGCGAGCTCCAGCAGCACAAGACGGCGGCCGAGTACCGCCAAGCTGCCGACGAGCATGTGCGAACCCTCAAGGATTTCTGGAAGGATTTCCTGGTGAGCGGTCTGTTTGTGCTGGCCGCCATCGTTGCCATCTTTGCATGCCTGGCCTAGTTTGCCGCGAATAACCGAGTGAGCGCCACGGGAAGCACGATCGCGGCGAAGGGCCCGCGGTTTGTGCTCTCGGGAACGCAGGACGACACGGCGGGCAAGTACGACGCCCAGGACAACTGCGCGTCGGACAGTCCAAGCCTTGCCGTGAACAATTTTTTCAACCTCAATAACACGAGTGCCGATGGCAGTCTCTCTCCGGGATCGGCGGGCCAGCTCCAGCTCAACGTCAAGCCGCTCTGCAACGACCTGCACGATATCACGGTGGAGATGACCTGGGAGATTTCTGTCCAGACGAGCGCTGCGGGTACGGGCACCGCCGCGGACGCATCGAAAAACGAAGAGATCATCAACTCGCTTAAAGATTTGGTGCGCGGTCATATCCTGGTTTTCTAGGGCAAAGACACCTCTGGCTTTTACTCCAATCCGCTGGTTCCCACGACAACCACGGTGACCCAGGACGGAGCCAGCGTTACCGTCATCACGCAGAGCTTTGCCATTCCGGCGAGGAGCTTTCGCGCTGAGGGCTCAAACAATACGACCAAAACCGTACCCAAAACCCTCTACTGGATTTGGCCGGAGCAGTTTAAGAGCTACGTTCGCACGGGCAACGCCGGCTACGGCGGCAACCTTTTTGCGAGCACGGACCCCGCCGCGGGATACGCAGCCTTCGTCGGCGACATCAACAGTAACCACGCGCGCCATTTCCGCGCCGATAGCACGAGCGTGCCAGGTCAGGCGCCTAGTGCGGTTCCGCCTGTCGGAGCCGGCATGTTCGCTGCGGATGTGGAAACCTGCGCCAGCTACTACAACAACGCCGACGAGGTTATCGGCAAGAACATCAAGTACATTCGCGTGCGCTTTACCGCCAAGGAGGCGGATAAATAAATGGACGAGCAGCTTAATGCCCGCGAGCAGGGCGATATCAAACACAACGAAGGAGCGGCAAACCCCGGCGGCAACGGGTTCGGCTCGCACGGCGAAGCGCGTCCGGTTGGCCGCATCGAGCGCATCAAGACGTGGACCAGCAATCATCGTCGCGAATCCCTGGCCATCATGGGCCTGTTGGCCGTGCTTCTCGTGTTGCTGGGGTTGACGCTCGGATGGTTTGTCGATGCCAATCGCGGCTCCACCGTCGGCAAGATCAAGGAGCCGGCAGAGCTCAAGGTGCTGGGCCCCAACGCTACGGCCGCCGAGCAGATCGACCTGAGTTACAACCCCGAATACGGCGATACCAAGACCGGCAACACGGTGACGCTCAAGCGCCCGTTTTGCGTGCAGACGGGCGGCGATGGGTTTGAGCTGCAGCTTGCGAATACGACCAATATTAAAGGTCTCACTATCGAGCTGTATAAAGCCGAGAATCAGGGCCTAGGTGATACTCCCGACGTGAGCGGCACTGCGGGTGGCAAGCCCTATAGCATGAAAATGTCTGAAACGGATCTGCTGAAGAGCTTCACGCCCATCAACGACCCGGGCGACGGCCTGGCAGCCGTGCCGGGCGAGGGCGCAAGCGACCCTACATTCAAGGACTATCAAAACGTCCAGCGCAACGCGCGCCCGCTCTACCGTTTCAAGGTGTTCAGCAAAAGCGAACTCAACGCCAAGACACTCGACGGCTCGAATGGCAAGGACACGCTCAACTTTATCATCAAGCTTTCGTGGGACGAGAGCGCCAAAGAGACCGATGTGATCTACCTGATCGCGCGCAACACGAGCGGTAAGTAGGAGAGGGGGCGCACATGGAGAAGCAGGGGAAGCAGCAGGATGCCGAGCGCGAGCAGCTGGCAAAAAGCAAAAGCCTAGTCAAGAACAAGCTGGTTGTGGCGGCAATCGCACTTGTTTGCGCCGTGGCGCTCGTGATGGGTGGTTACTTTACCTATTCCGCCTACATCGCCAACGGATTTCTTAAGTCCGTCGCCGCGACGATGCATAGCTATCTCCAGAGTGCCTACTACAGCATCGAGCCGGAGAACGACAAGGGGGAAAGCATTGACACGCTTGAGCTGGACGCTGCCGTTTTTCAGGGCTTGGGTAATAAAGGTTACCCGTTCCGTGGCGTTATCGTTGGTAATCTGAGGGGCTCGTCGCAGGTAGCTACGCAGGCGGCTATCAAGATCCGCAACTCCAAGGACACAGGTGCGCTTTCTGGGTTGATCCCGTATAGCTACGGTAGCGTTGTGAGTAATCTGAACATTGAATACTCGGGCAAGGCGGCCTCTATTGCACATAAGAATAAAGACGCCTCTGGCGTGCCGGGCGCGTTTTTTGGCGGCGTGATCGGGTGCGTCCGCAGCGGGACCGATGGTTTGTATGAGAACGTAACGGATGGCATTTCCAACTACGTAAAAGTTCCAGAGAGTAAGCTTGCCGTGGTCAACGCCGCTGGCAATGCGATCACCTTTACTGACTCAACGAAGGAGAATGGCAAGTTCCGAACACAGAACGGCGACACCACGTTTAACCTGCCCTTTACCGTTCAGGTCAACACGCAGGTTGAGCCCAACACTCAGGTTGAGCCGAGTCGGTTCTATGCGAACTATCGCTTGGTGATGACAGCGAGCCTGGTTAAGGGTGACATGGCGAGCGCAACGCCTCAATCGCCCGACTATGTGACCTATACGCTCACGAGGGTGAACCTCAACGGCATCGATCACTGATTCCGAAGCCGACTAGCTTCGCAAGGGGGGCGGCAACCACCCAGTTGCCGCCCCCCTAGTCTGCGCGATCCCAGTCTTGGACTCCGCTGGACAGTTAGTTCAGATACGTATAATTCCAGACCGCAGCAGGCGCATCCGGCGCTCGTTTTGGGGCAAAAAACAGTCCAGAACTATGGTTAGCTGGCCGATATGAGCTCGATTTGCATTTAGTGAGCTGCCAACGGGGCTTCTCAGGGGGCCAGAATAGAGTTTCGGCGCTGTCAAAAAATACGAATCTGAACTAACTGTCCAGCTGCCGCTGGAGAAAGGCGTTTTAGCTTTGCCGACTTCCCAGCATCTTTCCAGCTTTCCACTTAACTTAACATCTAGGGTGGAAAGCTGGAAAGTTAAGTGGAAAGCTGGAGAGTAAACGGAAGGCCCGCCGCGTTAACTTAGGGGCTAGGAGGGGTTAATAATTACGCAAACCATACCGAGCCAAACAAAAAGATATCAATCTGGTTGGTAAAACACCCTCAATGAGCTGCGAGCTAACTAGCTGCGTAAATAGAACGTAAAGAAATGTCGCAAATAAATGGCAAATGCCCAGATGCCGCCGTTGCTATTTTCAATTAACTGCTACGCGCGAACAGCAAAATGCTACTATCTAACATGCACGTAAGAAAGCAGATTAACGGTTAAGGCTAAGAAGTGGCAGGTATGTCAGAAGCAACTAGGACTCGCACGCATGCGCCTGAGGTTAGGCAGCGCGCCGTCGAGGTCCTCCAAGAGGGGGTCGGTCATCGCGCCCTCGCCGCGGAGCTTGGCATTCCCCAGGCAACGGCTCGTCAGTGGGCCCGCGCATATGCCGTGGGCGGTGCCGATGCCGTGCTCAACGCGGGCACTCACCATCACACGTATTCGTACGAGGTTAAGCTCGCCGTAGTTAAGGATCGCCTGGAAAACGGCCTGACGGTTCGCGAGGCCATGATCAAACACCAGATTCCCAGCGAGTCTTCGGTTAAGGCCTGGTGCCGCCAGTATCGCGACGGCGGCGAGGCAGCGCTGGTTGATAAGCCGCGCGGTCGTAAACCACGCGCCAAGAAAGCGGAGTAGCGAAAACGTGCGCCTACGGGGTGCATTTTTTCTATCGCGATGCCCCTCTAAAGGCTCTTTCGGAGCAGAGGAGGTTGTCATTTAATGGGGCGCGCCCTGCACTGCCGCGACGGGGCCCGCCATATTGCTTCAATACGGACAGGCTTCTTACCTCGCACGTCTAAAGTTCCACAGTTGGCCGAAAGCCCGCCTTCAGGTGCTCAAATTAGCGTTATAACGTAATGCATGTATAGCGTTTTTGCATGGGGGAGTGATGGTATGACGCTACTGTATTTCCTTACCCTGTTTCCGCTGGTACCGGCGCTGGGCATGCTGCTTGCGCGCGGTGACCGTGCTCGCGATGCGGTAGGGCTTGTAGGCTCCGGCGTCATTATGGCGACAACGGTTGTAGTTGCCGTCTTATTTTTTGGCACGGGTCCGCAGAGCTTTGAGGTTGCCCCCGGCACCTCGCACGTGCTCTCGATCATCAGCTCCGTCATCGACGTGATCCTGTGCGCCGTCATCCTGTACAACGCGCATAAATATAAGAGTGTGCTTACCGGTGTGCTCGGCATCGTCCAGCTGGTGGGTTCGGTCGCCTTTGCGGCCATGACGCTGCCCGCGGTCGAAGCCGTTACGGCCACGCCGCTCTACCTGGATTACATGAGCGTGATCATGGTCCTCGCCGTTGGCATCGTCGGCAGCCTGATCTGCGTGTACGCCTTGGGCTACATGAAGGACTTCCAGGCCCACGACGAGCACGAGGCCGCACTGCGCGGGCAGACTGCGCCCGACCGTCGCCCGCAGTTCCTGGCGCTCATGTTCCTGTTCCTCTCGGCCATGTTCGTCATCGTGACGAGCGACAACCTTGAGTGGCTGTTCTGCGGTTGGGAAATCACCACCGTGTGCTCGTTCCTTATGATTGGCTACACGCGCACGCCCGAGGCCATTAAAAACGCCTTCACCCAGATCATCCTCAACATGCTGGGCGGTATCGCGTTTTTGGCCGGACTCATGTACCTGCGCGTTAACGGCATGCCGCTGACCATCTCGGGCATGATCGATCTTGCCGGCGCTGGTACCGCACAATCCGCGCTGCTGGTGATGCCGGTCGTTCTGCTGTCGCTCGCCGCACTCACCAAGGCCGCGCAGATGCCGTTCCACACCTGGCTGCTCGGCGCCATGGTTGCCCCCACGCCCACGAGCGCCCTGCTGCACTCGTCCACCATGGTCAAAGCCGGCGTGTTCCTGATGGTCAAGCTGAGCCCGCTCTATGCCATCTATCCCGTGACCGGCTTTATGGTCACGAGTGTGGGCGCCATCACGTTTTTGCTTGCTGCCCTCATGGCCATCTCGCAGAGCAATGCCAAACGCGTGCTCGCGTACTCCACCATTTCCAACTTGGGCCTCATCAGTGCCTGCTTGGGTGTCGGCGCGCCCGAGGCCGTATGGGCGGCCATCTTCCTGATCCTGTTCCATACGGTGGCCAAGTCGCTGCTGTTCCTGTGCGTGGGCACCGCCGAGCATCATATCGGCAGCCGTAACATTGAGGACATGGACGGTATGTTCAGCCGCATGCCGCACCTGACGCGTCTGATGATGCTGGGCATCATGGGTATGTTTGTGGCGCCGTTTGGCATGCTCGTTTCCAAGTGGGGCGCCCTGGTGGCGTTTGCGCAGACCGGCAACGTGCTCATGATCATGGTGCTTGCTTTTGGCTCGGCCGCGACGTTCTTCTTCTGGGGCAAGTGGCTTGCCAAGCTTTCGGGCGTCGACCCCACGGCTCAAAACGTTGAGGTCAATGTCCATAAGACCGAATGGATGGCGCTCAACACCATCGCCGCGCTGCTGATTCTGTGTTGCGTGGCGTTCCCGGTTATCTCGAGCGGTCTGGTGTCGCCTTACTTGGCCATGGTGTTTGGCCGCGTGCCGTACGTTATTGGCAAGGATGCCATGTATCTGATGGTGGTTATCGTGGCGTTTATTGCCGTGGTGCTGCTGACTTCATTCCGCGTGAGCAACAAGCCGCACGTAAACGTATATCTTTCGGGCGTGGGGACCGACAATTACCGCCATTTCCGTGGCTCGATGGGTCACGAGGTGAAGGCCGAAAAGCGCAATTGGTACTCGGAGGACGCCCTTGGCGAGAAGCGTATCGGCCCCGCGGGCAGCGTCGTGTGCTGCAGCATTATCTTGTTTGCGCTGCTGTGCTGCGCGTGGATCGGGCCCGAGAGACTTGCCATGAGCACGCCCTCGGTGCTGCGCGGTAAGTATTTTGAAGGTTCGGGCGTCGTGGGCATATTTATTGGTACCGTGGCGTTTGCCCTGATTGCGCCGCTTGTGGGCGGTTTGATCGACGGCGTTGACCGCAAGCTTTCGGCCCGCATGCAGGGCCGCGTTGGTCCGCGCCTGCTCCAGCCTTTCTACGACGTTGCCAAGCTGCTGCGCAAGGCCCCTGCCAGCGTAAACACCATGGATGATACCTACATGGCGTGCGCGCTCATCTTTACCGTGGTGGGCGGCGGCATCTTTGTGTCGGGTTCCAACACGCTGTTGTGCGCTTTTATGGTGACGCTCGCCGCGATCTTTGTGGTGTTGGCGTCCGCCTCGACGCAAAGCCCGTTTGCCCAGGTTGGCGCCGATCGTGAGTTGTTGCAGGTTATGAGCTACGAGCCCGCCGTTCTGCTGATGAGCGTGGGTCTGTATCTCGCCACCGATAGCTTCGACTCCATCGCCGTAACCGGGCAGTCGGCGCCCATCATCGCGTACAGTGCGCCCATTTTCTTGGCGCTGCTTGCGGTGCTCACCATCAAACTGCGCAAGTCGCCGTTTGACCTTTCGTACTCGCATCACGCGCATCAAGAGATTGTCCAGGGTGTCGCCACCGAGATGAGCGGCGGTACGCTGGCCAAGATGACCCTTATGCACTGGTGTGAGACCGTGCTGTTTTTGATGTGGGTGGGCATGTTCTTTGTCTGGGACAACCCGGTGAGCTGGGTCGTAGCCCTGGTCGTGATGGTTGCGACGTACTTTGTCGAGGTGCTGATCGACAACACCTTCGCGCGCAGCACCTGGCGCAGTTGCTTTAAGCTCGGCTGGGGCGTGGCGCTGGTGTTTGGTCTGCTCAACCTTATGCCCATCCTCGTTGACGTGTTTATTTAGGAGGCGGCATCCATGGATCATAAAATGTCGCGCTCGCCGTGGGTTATTCATTACGACGGCTCGAGCTGCAACGGATGCGATATCGAGGTGCTGGCCTCGCTCACGCCGCTGTTCGATGCGGAGCGCTTTGGCGTGGTCAATACCGGCAACCCCAAGCATGCGGACATCTTTTTGGTGACGGGGTCGGTCAATGCCCAGAACCTGCCCGTCGTGCGCCAGATTTACAACCAGATGCTCGAGCCCAAGTGCGTGGTGGCCTGCGGCATTTGCGCGTGCTCGGGCGGCGTATTCCGCGATGCCTATAACGTGATCGGCGGCGTGGACCGCGCGATTCCCGTGGACGTGTACGCGCCCGGATGCGCCATCCGCCCCGAGACCGTGATCGATGCCATCGTGGAGGCGTGCGGCATTCTGGACCAGAAGGAGGCCGTGATGCGTGCCGGTGGCGACCCGCTCACCGTGGGAGGTGCCGCCACCTGGGAAGGTGGCGTTGAGTTGGGCGAGGACGGGTTTGTGGCAGTTGCGGGGGCCGGCGACACGCCCGCTGGGACGCCCGCCGCGCCCGTCGCTGCAAAGGAGGCCGAGTAATGCAAAAGGCTATCTATACCACCGTTGGGATCGACGAGCTCCTGTCGCATGTCCAGGTGCTCAAGGGCGTCGGCGCGCGCTTTGTGCAAATGCATGCCGAGCGCAGCGTCGACGACGGCACGTATCGCCTAGTCTATACGTTTATCAACGTTCGTGCTGCTCAGGAGCATATTGCGCAGGACGGCAGCTATGCGATTGAGAACCTGGTAGTCGAGGGCATCGACCAGTACCAGGAGATTCCGTCCATCAGCTCGTACTATCCGGCGGTGTTCCCGTTTGAAAACGAAGCGCACGACTTATTTGGTCTTGCCATCACCGATATGCAGATCGACTTTAAGGGCTTTTTCTACCAGGTTTCGACTGCCGAGCCCATGAGCGTTATCACGCCCGAGGTGAAGGCCGCGCGCGAGAAGGCCATGAAGGTCCGTGCCGCCGCCGAGGCCAAGGCGCGCAAGGCCGCGGCCGAAAAGGCGGCTGCGGCTGCTGCGGGGGAGGGCGCTGCGGGCGCTGGCGGTGCCGCGGGCGCTGTCGTCGCTCAGCCCGCTGCGGCTGCCGGCTCCGATGCTCAGCACGATGAGGCTGCCGCCAAGGCCGCGCTCAAGGCTGCCGAGATGGAGGCAAAGCTCGCCGCCATGGATCCCGAGAAAGCGGCCAAGGTCCGCGCGGCGCTTGCCGCCAAGGCCGCCCGCGACAAGCAGAAAAAGGAGGCGTAAGGTCCATGGCACACCGCTCCGTTATTCCGTTTGGCCCGCAGCACCCTGTGCTGCCCGAGCCGCTTCACCTGGACCTGGTGATCGAGGACGACCGCGTTATCGAGGCAATTCCGCAGATTGGCTTTGTGCACCGCGGCCTTGAGAAGCTCACCGAAAAGCGCGATATGCACCAGTTTGGCTACATCGCCGAGCGCATCTGCGGCATTTGCGCCGTGGGTCACAGCTACGGTTATGCCAGCGCCTGCGAGCGCATGCTCGATATCGAGGTGCCCGGGCGCGTGCAGTATATCCGCACCATTTTGCATGAGCTTTCGCGCATCCACTCGCACCTGCTGTGGCTGGGCCTGCTCGCCGATGCCTTTGGCTTCGAGGCGCTGTTCTATCGTTCGTGGACCCTGCGCGAGCAGATTCTCAAGATCTTTGAGAGCACGTGCGGCGGCCGCGTGATCCTTTCGATTAATGAGGTCGGCGGCCTTAAGCATGATATTGAGGATTCTGAGCTGGCGGGTATTGTCCAAACGCTCGACGCCATGCGCCCCGACTACGAGGCCCTGGTGCATACGTTTTTGGACGACGACAGCTGCGGCGAGCGCCTGCATGGCGTGGGCGTGATCAGCAAGAAGGACGCGCTGGACCTTTCGATGGTCGGTCCGTTTGGGCGCGCTTCGGGCGTGGACTACGACGTGCGCATGTTCGGCGACGGCGCCTATGCGGATCTGGCTGCGTTTGAGCCTATCGTTGCTACCGATGGCGACTGCTATGCCCGCTGCCAGGTGCGTTGTGCCGAGGTCACGCAGGCCATGGACATCATTAAGGAGCTTGTGGGCAAGATTCCGCACGACGGTATCGGCGGGCGCACCAAGCTCACGCCGGCTGACGGCGCGCTCGGCGAGGTTGTGATTGAGCAGCCGCGCGGCGAGGCGTATTACTATGTGCGCGGCAACGGCACCAAGAACCTTGACCGTTTCCGCGTGCGCACGCCGACGTCGCAAAACCTGGCGGGTCTGACGCATGCGCTGCAGGGCGTGCTCATTGCTAACGTGCCTATGATTATCCTGACCATCGACCCCTGCATTAGCTGCACGGAAAGGTAGGCGCGGCATGAGTTTGCTGACATTTGCCAAGACGGCCTTGGGCTCTATGATCAAGCAGCCGGTAACGGTGTGCTATCCGCAGGAGAAGCTCGCGGCACCCGAGCGCCTGCGTGGGCACATCGTCAACGACATGGACGTGTGCATTTGCTGCGGCATGTGCGCGCGCCGTTGCCCGGCGGGCGCGCTTGCGGTCGATCGCAAAGGCGGAACGTGGTCGATTGACCCGTACGCCTGCGTGGTGTGCGGCGAGTGCATCGAGAGCTGCCCCAAGCACTGCCTGACTATGGACACCGCCCGTACTCCGGTTGCGGCGGACAAGATTCTCACGGTAGAAACCAAGCCGGAATAGCGCCGGAATAGAGCTGGAATAGAGCTGGAATAGGGGCCGGCGGGGCAAAAATGCCCCGCCGGCCCCGCGCTTGAACGCGCGGTTGGGCCGCCGCGAACAAAAGTATGCCGGATTACGGGGCTGAGTCACGAGTCCCCAACCATGCCGATATTCGTGAAAATGAAACCGCAGGTAGACGAGCCGTCATTTTGCAGAAAACGCGGGTATGGATGGGGGTCCTGAGTTTAGCCCCGTAAACCGGCATAGTTTTGAAATGGCATTAAATCGGTGACAGCCATTTTGCTATGCCGGGGCGGTTGGCCGTTGGGTAATTACCCTCGCAGGTAGGCGATGGCGATCTGCGTGCGGTTGCGCAGGCCCATTTTGGCAAGGATCGAGCTGATGTGGTTGCGCACGGTGCCTTCGCCCATGTATGCCGTGGCGGCAATCTCCTTGTTGTCGAGACCGCGGGCGATGAGCTCTGCGACTTCGAACTCGCGGTCGGTCAGGCCGGCAAAGGCCGCGGGCCGGCGGGGCGTGCCCGCCGCGATGCCCGCCCCATCAAAATCGATATCCTCGATCGCCTTGCCCTCGAGCACGCGTTTGCCGTCCATGACCTGCGCCAACGCCGGAGGAATGGCGGCGATATCGGTTTTAATCAGGTAGCCGCGGGCGCCCAGCTTGAGCGCCGACACGATGTACTCGTCATCCGAGAATGTCGTCAGAAACACCACGCGTGCCGCGGGGTCGTGCTCAAGGATTTCGCGCGCCGCCGAAAGGCCGTCGCGCCCTGGCATTTGAATGTCGAGCAGCGCGACGTCGGGTGCGTGCTCGGCGCAGAGCGCCACCGCGTCGTCGCCGTCGGCACCGGTGCCCACCACCTCTATCTGCGGCTGAGCGCCCAGGATAATCTTGAGCGAATCGACCACTAGGCGGTCGTCGTCGACAACTATGAGCCTCATCGGCCCTCATCTCCTTGCTGTTTGGGGATGGTGGCAAACACGCGCCAGCCGGGGGCGCCGGCGCGCAGGCCGGCGGTGAAGGTTCCGCCAAGCGCCTCGACGCGCTCGCGCATGGAGGCGAGCCCCATACCCCCTGTGGCGCTGTGGGCGCCTGTCCGAACCCCGCCCGTTCCATCGTCGGTAACGACGAGCTGGTAAAACGACGGATGCTCCATGCACCGCACGGTAATGGTTTTGGCATGGGCGTGGCGCATGGCGTTGGAAAGCGCCTCGCGCAGTACCGCCGCAAAGCAGTTGGCGACGTTGGCGGGTGCATGCTCGGCCAAAACCTCAAGCTCAATCTGCGGACCGCTGTCCGAGCGTGCGCCTTCAACGATGCGCTCGAGCTGCACGGAGAGGTTGGCCGCATTGTCGTTGAGCGCGTGGACGCTGGCGCGCACGAGCTGAAGCGCCTCGTCAACGGTGTATTTGACGTCGGCGAAATCGGCGGCGACGCTGGGCTCGTTGGCGTGGACCACGCGCAGAGCTTCGGTTTGAAGCGAAGCGCGCGTGAGCTGGTGGCCCACGTTATCGTGGATCTCGCGCGCGATGCGGGCGCGTTCGGCGAGCGTCGCGAGCTCGACTTCGTAGTCCTGGCGGTCGGCGAGGTCGCGGTTGCGTGTCTCGAGTGCCAGGGCGCGTTCTTGCAGCTTGTCGCGGGTGCGACGCATGCGTTCCTGTTCGCGCTCCAGCTGCGCGGTGCGCAGCGACAGCAACGTGGCAGCGACCGAAAGGATGGCGGTTAGCAGCAGCGTTCGGGTGGTGAGCGCGCCGCCGCGAAGGTCCGCGACAAGCGCGCAGACAAACACGGCGCTAATCGCCGGCGCGGGCCAGATGCGTTCACGGCGCACGCGTCGCGCGATGTCATAGAAGGCAAGGGGTGCGAACGGCATAAATGGCGGCACGAAGACGGCAGCGATGATGTAGGCGTAGCTCGCGGTCTCGCTCGCGCGATGGGCGTGTTCTTCTCGTGCGACTTCCGACGCCGAGGTGGCTATAACGCCAAGGCAAAACGCCGCGACCAAGCGGGCATCCACAGCAAGGCCCAGAGCGGCCGCAATACAGCACGCCAGCACGATCGATTTGTCGAATAGCCTATTCATACGGGTATTGTACGCGATACCGCGCACGGGGAAGGCGCCGCCCGGGGCAACCGTGACATTCCTCCCGCGCGGCAAAGCGGCGTCGATCGCTTGCGCGAGCGGGGATTTCGCCTCCGCCCCCTCGCACTCGTGACAAAGCTCACTGGTGCGCGCCGTCCGCTCCTGCGATGATGCAATCGTACCGGGCCGCAAGCAACAGAAGGGCCGCCTTATGACAGACATCGTCCACGTCGAAAACCTCGTCAAGCGCTATGACGATCTTATTGCGCTCGACCACTTTAACCTGAGTATTGCCCCTGGCGAGATCTTTGGCCTGCTGGGCCCCAACGGCTCGGGCAAGACCACGTCCATCAACTGCATCCTGCAGCTGCTCGCTTACGACAAGGGCACCATCGAGCTGTTCGGCGAGCCCATGACGCCCACGCGTTACGACCTCAAACGCCGCATCGGCGTGGTCCCACAGCAAGTTGCGGTGTTTGACGAGCTTACAGTGCGTGAGAACATCGACTATTTCTGCAGTCTCTACGTTAACGACCGCAAACGTCGCCGCGCGCTGGTGGATGAGGCGATCGACTTTGTCGGTTTGGGCGACTTTACCAAGTTTCGCCCCGGCAAGCTCTCGGGCGGCCTGGCGCGTCGCCTCAACATCGCCTGCGGCATCGCGCACAAGCCCGAGCTGATCTTTTTTGACGAGCCCACGGTGGCGGTCGATCCGCAGAGCCGCAACGCCATCCTGCAGGGCATCTGCCGTCTGCGCGACGAGGGAGCCACGGTGGTGTATACCAGCCATTACATGGAGGAAGTCGAGCAGATTTGCAGCCGCATCATGATCATGGACGGCGGGCGCGTGCTGGCGCAGGGCACCAACGACGAGCTCAAGCGCATGATTCAGATGGGCGAGCGCGTGACCGTCGAGGCCGGCACCGTCGAGGCCGCCACGGTCGAGCGCCTGCGTGCCCTCGAGCACGTGCTTAGCGTTGAGCTTTCCGGCGGCGAACTCGTCTGCACCTGCGAGGCGAGCCCGCACAATCTGGTCGACATCCTCGACACGCTGCGCGTCGCCGACGTGGCGCTCGGCCGCGTGTGGAGCGAGCCGCCGACCCTCAACGACGTGTTCCTCGAGATCACCGGCCGCGAGCTGCGCGACTAGGGGGGCGGCCATGTTCAACACCATCATCACCACGGTCAAGACGCTGCTGCGTCGGCCGAGCACATGGGTCTGGGGCGCGATCTTTCCCATTGCGCTTTCAACGATGTTCATGTTTATGTTTGCGAACCTCAGCTCCGACGGCAAAATCGACCCGGTGCCGGTTGCCGTCGTGGCGGACGAGGCCTGGGACGCTTCGTCCTTTAAGGACGTGGCGACTTCGCTTGCCAAGGAGGGCGACGATCAGCTGCTCGATGTGAGCGAGTGCGAGGATGTGGACGCCGCGAACCGTGCGCTCAAGTCCGGCGAGGTCGTGGGCATCTACACGGTCGATGCCGCGGGCACGCCCAAGCTCACGCTGCTTTCGAGTTATGACAGCTCGCGCGCCTCGTCGGTGCTCACCGACCGCAGCATCCTTGAGACGGTGGCGAGCTCGTATACGCAAAATGCCGAGCTCAAGTCCCAGATTGCCCAGGACAACCCGGCGGCGCTCGCCGACCCCGAGGCGGTTGCGCGCGCCCTGTCGCTCGAGGGCGGCGTCCGCCGCGTAAGCCTGACACGCACCACGCCCGATGGCACAGTCATCTACTATTACGCGCTTTTTGGCCTGGTCGCGATGATGTCTGCCGAGTTTGCCGCCTTGAGCGTCGTCGACCTGCAGCCCAATCTGTCGGGTCTTGGCGCGCGCCGCTGCGTGGGCGGCCTTTCCAAGACGGCGTCGCTGGCCGGCATTTTTGTCGGCTCGTGGCTGGTCTCCTTCGCCTCGATGACGATCGCGATCGGCTACGTGCGCCTGGTCGTGGGCGTCGACTTTGGCGGGCGCGAGGGACTGTGTTTGGTGGGCGGCGCCGCTTCCGCGCTTGCCGCCACGGGCTTGGGACTCTTTGTGGGCACGCTTCCCGTTAAGGGTGGCAAGGCATCCAAGTCGGGCATCCTCACGGGTTTCGCTACCACGTGCGCCCTGTTCGCCGGGCTTTACGGCGAGCCGGCGATGGCACTTGCCGACGACGTTGCCCGCGCCTGCCCGGCCGAGTGCTGGCTCAACCCCGTCAAGCTCATCTGCGACATGTTCAACCGCTTATATTTCTTTGAGGACCTGGGTCCCTTTGTCATCCGTGCGGGCGCGCTGGTCCTCATGACGCTGCTGTTTGTTGTCGCCGCCACGCTGATTTTTGGAAGGAGCCGCTATGAGCACCTTTAAGACTGCGCTGCGCATGGCGCTCGCGCATCCGTTCTACCTGCTCATCTATACGGTGTTCATATCGCTGATGGGTGTGTTCATCGCGGCATCGGTGAGCTGGAACTCGTCGCAGCTCACCGAATACAAGCCCTACGACGCCAATGTGATTGTGGTCGACCGCGACGACAGCGATCTTTCGCGCGCGCTCACCAAGCACTTGGGCTCGCGCTTTGACCTGGTTACGGGTGTTGGCGACGACACGTACGACCTTGCGGACGCGCTCTCCAAGAGCAACAGCGCCAAGGGCAGCGCCGACTGCGTGTTCTTTATCCCGGAGGGGTTTGAGGACGACCTCGTTGCAGCCGCCTGCGTGGGGGAGTCCCTGCCCAAGCTCGATGTGACCTACGGTGCCGGCACCATGGCGGCGGCGCTTTCGTCTGCCGAGGCCTCGCGCTGGATCTCGCTCGCGGGCGCTGCGGCGGCACTTGAGCCCGCTGCTTCTAACGGCGACGTTGCCAAGGCGGCCGAGCACGCGGCCGCAAAGCGCGCGGAGGTCCAGATCGAGCAGGTCAAGGTCGACTCGACTGCCGCCGCCACGCTCGAGTCGTACTTCAACTTTGGCGCGTACGCGATCATCTCGTCGGTCATCGTGTCGGTGGGATTGGTGCTCTCGGGCATGAACGAGCCCGAACGCGTGCGCCGCATGGATGCCGGCCCGGTCTCCGAGCGCCAGCGTTCGCTCGCCGTGTTCGCGGCCGCCGCCGTGCTCACCGTCTGCATTTGGTTTGTGTCGAGCATGATGGGCGTCGTGGGCTTTGCCGGAGCGGTTGCCGAGGTTGGCGTGGATCGCGTGTGCCTAGCGCTGGCTGCAACGTTTGCCCTGGCGTGCACGCCGCTGGCCGTTGGCTTTACGCTGTCGAGCTTGGGCGCGCGCGAGGAGCTGCTCAACGGCGTGGGCAACTTACTCGGCATGCTCATGACGTTTTTGGGCGGCGCCTGGATGCCGCTGTCGCTCATGGGCTCGGCCGTGCAGACCGCGGCGCATTTTGTGCCGACGTATTGGGTGAACGACGCGATCGGCAAGGCACTTGCCTCGGACCTGACGCCTGGCGTGCTGGGCGACATTGCCTGCGACCTGGGCGTCACGGCGCTCTTTGCCGCCGCCATCGCCGCCGCAGGCCTAGCCCTCGCGCACAACAAATCCCGCGCCTAACCGCCTAGTCATTGGGGGACGTTCTTAAACGACTGGCCATGGGGGACAGTCTTTGCCGATTGGCCGGCTTGCCGGCCGGGCTGGCAAGGACTGTCCCTAACTGTCGGCAGGAAAGGAGCGTCCCCAACTGCCGGGTGGCGAAAGGGTGCCCCCAGCGACTAGTCGTATAAGAACGTCCCCAACGACTAGGCGCCGCGCTTGACTTCAACCCCGCTTTAACGGGTACCATTCTCTATGTCTGTAACGCCATATAGACCGAGGGGATATATCTATGACCGCAACTGCACCCGCTGCACCTGCCAAGGTGTACTTCACCAACCTGCGCACGCACGGCCGCGAGAGTCAGCTCGACAAGCTCAAGCGCCTGATTCGCCGCGCCGGCATCGAGCAGATCGACTTCGACAACAAGTTCGTCGCCATCAAGATCCACTTCGGCGAACTGGGCAACCTCTCCTTCCTGCGCCCCAACTACGCGCGCGCCGTCGCGGACGTGGTCAAGGAGCTGGGCGGCAAGCCTTTCCTCACCGACTGCAACACGCTTTACGTCGGTAGCCGCAAAAACGCGCTCGAGCACATCGACACCGCCTACCAGAACGGCTTTACCCCGTACGCCACGGGCTGCCAGGTCATCATCGCCGACGGCCTCAAGGGCACCGACGAGGCACTCGTTCCGGTCGAGGGCGGCGAGTACGTGCATGAGGCCAAGATCGGCCAGGCGCTCATGGATGCCGACATCGTGATCAGCCTCACCCACTTTAAGGGTCATGAGCAGGCCGGCTTTGGCGGCGCCATGAAGAACCTGGGCATGGGCGGCGGCAGCCGTGCCGGCAAGATGGAGCAGCATGCTGCCGGCAAGCCGAGCGTCGCGACCGAGCACTGCGTTGGCTGCCGTGCCTGCGAAAAGATTTGCGCGCACAACGCCGTCTCGTTCGACGGCACCCGCGAGCGCGAGCTGGCGAGTGGCAAGACCGTCGAGGTGCACGTGGCCGCCATCGACCACGACCGCTGCCTAGGCTGCGGCCGCTGCATCGGCGTGTGCAACCAGGATGCCATCAATCCCGACTATGACGCCGCTGCCGACGTGCTCAACTGCAAGATTGCCGAGTACACCAAGGCCATCGTTGACGGCCGCCCGAGCTTCCACATCTCGCTCGCCATGGACATCAGCCCCAACTGCGACTGCCATGCCGAGAACGACACGCCCATCGTCAACGACATTGGCATGTTTGCGAGCTTCGACCCGGTCGCCATCGACCAGGCCTGCGCCGACGCCGTTCTGGCCTCCGAGCCGCTGCCCAACACCGTACTCACCGACAGCGCGGCCAAGATGGAGCACGACCACGAGCATCTGGAGGGCGAGCAGGCCAAGGACCCCTTCTGCATCACGCATCCCGACACCGACTGGCGCTCCTGCATCGCACACGCCGAGAAGATCGGCCTGGGCACGAGCAAGTACGAGCTCATCGAGGTCAAGTAGCGCCTGTCTATTGGACATATCAAGCGTCTTTGTAGCGTAACGTAAGAAAAAACCGCCCGCGAGCGCAGTGCTCGCGGGCGGTTTTTCGAAAGTGCGGGGAAAAATCGAATATCGCAGACCACAAACCGTTTTTTGGCAACAACACCCCTGATAAATTCCTGGTAAAACCGCGGTCTGGTCGGGGCTTCCGACATTTTCCCCGCACTTCCGAAAATAGAGGGGTCAGATAAAGCCAAATATGTGTAAATTCACCTAGAAATTCTTGTCGAGGAAGCCGTTGACCGTGTTCCAGTAGAGTTCGGGGTCGACCTGCGCGCTCTTGGCGTGCGCGGCGCCATGGACGGTGAGCTTTTGCTTGACCTTGCTAGCGCACGCGTCGTAGTTTTGCTTGAGCATACTGTACGGCACAAAGGTGTCTTGGTCGCCATGGATAAAGAGCATGGGGACCGTCGCGTGTTTAAGCTGCTCCACGCTGTTTGCCTTATGGAAGTCATAGCCTGCGCGAACGTTGCACACCAGGTTCGCCACATCGAGCAAGGGAAAGCTGGGCAGGCCAAACACGTCCTTGAGCTGCAGGGAAAACTCGTCCCAGACGCTCGTGTAGCCGCAGTCCTCGATGATGCACCTAACATTAGAGGGCAACGATTCCCCTGCGACATTCATGGCCGTCGCCGCGCCCATCGACTCGCCAAAGATCAGGATGCGTGCCTCGGGGTCGGCCTGAACGATTCGCCCGATCCATGCGACGACGTCGAGCTGCTCGGGCCAGCCCATGCCGATATAGTCGCCGCCGGAGCGCTCGTGGGCGCGGGCGGCGGGTGCGAGTACGTTCATGCCGCGGTCGTGGAAGCGCTTGACGTATCGGGCCATGCCGATGGGCTCGTCGGTGTATCCGTGCAGGCAGATAGCGTAATCGTGCGTGCTCTCCGGGGCGGCAAAATACCAAGCGGCAAGCTCGGTCCCGTCATCTGCGGTGAGGCTGCTGCTCTCGCGATGCTCTTTGAACCACGCCCGCGCCTCGACCTTCTCGGCATCCACCTGCTCGTCCTTTTTGGCGTCCTTGCCGTCCTGCATCATCTTCATGGTGTACGGCGCTTGGGGGTTCAGGGCAAAGTCAAACAAAAAGTTGCCGGCAAATCCGAGTAGCGCGACAACGAGCACCAGCGCAACAATACCGGCTATCTTAAGCTTTCGATGGGGGTGTGCGCTTTGAGCCATAAGGTCTTCTCCTCTAAGATGTTAATACGTCAACAATTAAACGAAGCGCATTATGGATGTTCACTGTTGATGTGTCAACAGGCAAAGAATGGGTAAACAAAGGGTCACGTATGGTGCAAATGTCGCACGTACCCAGACGCTTTGATATAGTGTTGAGAACTCTTTTATGTTGGAGGATGTAACCGGCATGTCCGATTCGAGCGACAGTTCCAAGCCGCGGCCCAAGACCGCGGCCATTCCGCACTACACGGTGGGCGAGGAGATCATGAACTCCGTCACCCATGGTGTCGGCTGCCTGCTGGGCATTGCGGGCCTGGTGCTCCTGATCGTATTCGCTGCCCTGCGCGGCGGCGGCCCGGCCCACATGGCCGCGGCAATCGTCTATGGCGTCAGCATTATTCTCGAATACCTCGCCTCCACGCTCTATCACGCGATTCAGCCCGCACGCGCCAAGCGCGTCTTCCGCGTGATCGACCATTGCGGCATCTACGTGCTCATCGCGGGCAGCTACACCCCGTTTTGCCTCATCACGCTCGCAAACGACGGCGGCCCCGCGCTGTTCTTTGCCGTGTGGGCCATCGCCATCATCGGCATCGCCCTCGAGTGCTTTATGCGCGAGCGTCAACCGCACTGGGTATGCGGCCTGGTCTACCTGCTGATGGGCTGGCTCGTCGTCTTTAAGTTGTCCGAGCTTGTGGCGCTGCTGAATCCCGTGGCGCTTGCCCTGCTCGCCGTCGGCGGCGTGTGCTACACCGTGGGCGTGCCGTTCTATATCGCCAAAAACGTGCGCTATCTGCACAGCGTGTTTCACCTGTGGGTGCTCGCCGGCAGCATCTTCCAGTTCATGGCGGTGATTCTCTTCGTAATCTAGCGATCGCGTCTGTGCCCGCGGACCCATCCAGGCGGCCACCGGGCGCAACTGCCCTATCCGTCACCAACGTTTTAACCTGACGTCCCGAATCTTGGAGGTTCGAGAAACTCCCGATGGACATAACCATCTCCCTTATCACCACCCTCGTTTTGACCCTCATCAACGGCTACTTCTCTATGTCGGAGATGGCGCTCACCACGGCCAAGCGCGCCGTGCTGGAGCACGAGGCCGAGGAAGGCGACAGGCGCGCCGAGCGTGCCATTAAGCTGGCTGCCGACTCCGACCAGCTGCTCGCCACCATCCAGGTCGCCATCACGCTCGTGGGATTCGCCTCGTCCGCCGTCGCCTCGACGAGTCTGTCCGACCCGCTCGCCACGTGGCTCATGAGTTTTGGCATCGCGCCGCTCTCCGCCATCGCGCGCGGCCTGGCGCCGGTCATCATCACCGTCGCGGTCGCCTTCGTGTCCATCGTGATTGGCGAGCTTGTGCCCAAGCGCATCGGCCTGGCCAATGCCGAGGGCGTGTCCAAGCAGGTCGTGGGGCCGTTGTCGTTTTTCCAAAAGATCGCCCGTCCGCTCGTGTGGCTGACTGGCGCTTGCTCCGATGGCCTAGCCCGCATCCTGCGCATCAAGAGCGCCGACGACCGTCAGAACGTCTCGGAAGAAGAGATTAAGTACATGGTCTCGGAGCAGGATGACCTGCTCGACGAGGAAAAGCGCATGATTCACGAGATCTTTGACTTGGGCGACACCGTTGCCCGCGAGGTCATGGTGCCGCGCGTGGACACCACCATGTGCGAGGATGACGAGACGGTCGCCAGCGTGCTATCCACCATGCGCCAGACCGGCTTTAGCCGCATCCCCGTCTATCACGAGGACCCCGACAGCGTGGCGGGCATCGCGCATATCAAGGACCTGATTCAGCCCGCGCTCGACGGCAAGGGCGACCAGCCCATCGCCGGCTTTTTGCGCGACGCCACCTTTGTGCCCGACACCAAGGACATCCTGCCGCTGCTGTCCGAGATGCAGACCTCGCACGACCAGATCGTAGTGGTCGTGGACGAGTACGGTGGTACGGCCGGCATCCTCACCATCGAGGACATCGTCGAGGAGATCGTGGGCGAGATCGAAGACGAGTTCGACCCCGACAACAAGTACCTCACGCGCCTTTCGCGCCGCGAGTGGCTTGTCGATGGGCGTTTTTCGTGCGATGACGCGATTGAGCTTGGTTGGCCGCTCGAGGAAAGCGATGATTATGAGACCATCGCCGGCTGGATTTTGGAGCTTTGCGACTCGGTGCCCGACATCGGAGAGGTGTTTGAGGTCGCGGGGTACAAGTTTAAGGTGCAGTCGATGCGTGGCCAGCGCATCTCGCTCATTCGCGTGATCGCTCCGGCCGAAACCGATAAGAAGGATTCCGAGTCTTCGGTAGACGAGCCGACGACGTCGGGTGCGGGTTCTGCGAATCCGCACGACGGCGACGAGTAGGACAAGGAAGAGTAGGGGAGAGTTATGGCAGGCCTGTTCAACATCCTTAAGGTCACCGTCAGCGAGGACAAGATCTGCGCGCATGTGCTGGTGAACCCCGGCATGCCGCTGATGACCTCGGAGGATATCGAGGCCACGGCGCGCGTGTACTACCTGGTGCCGGCGATTGCCAAGCACCTGTGCCTGGGCGATTCCGGCCGCGAGTTCCAGGATTGCATGGGTCAGACCGAGCTTTGCCACCTGCTGGAGCACGTGACGGTCGAGCTCATGAACGAGACCGGTCTTGCCGGCAGCATCTCGTGCGGTCGCACGCGCGTAAGCGAGCACGACGAGCGCGTCTTTGAGGTTGAGCTTTCGTGTCCCGACGACGCGCTGGCCATTGGCGCGCTGTCTTCGGCCACCTTTATGATGGATTGGGCCTATCTGCACGCCGACCAGCCGGCTCCCGATGTGGACGGTACGGTCGCGGGCCTGCGCAACCTGGTGCTGGGCATGCGCGCCGAGGCCGAGGGCAAGGATCCTCACGAGGCCGTCGCCGCCGCGAACGGCCAAGATGCTGCCGAGGACGAGGGCGATGACGAGGGCGATGCTCCTGCCGACGCCGACGTCGATTCCGTTGTCGATGCGGCCGCCGAGCCGGCAGCTGAGCCCCAGGGCGTTCCCAACTTTGATGAGGAGCCCCAGGTGGCGATTGATACCGAGGGCGCGGTTGTTGAGAATCACGAGGCCTCCGCGGCCGTCTTCGGCGGCGCGGCAACGGCTCCGACTGGGTCGGCGCATGAGGGCGGCTTGCCCCTCGTGGACGGCGCCGGTGGGGATCCGGCTGCCACGGTTGCCATGCCTGCCATGCCGCAGGAGTAGGTTCGCTCGCTCAACACCATCATGTACCTGCGTCTTTGCCGTATGCAGATGAGCGGGGCGGCAAGTGTTGCGCTGCGGGTATAATGGACAGCATTCAAACGGTGGGCGCCGACGTGCCCGCAGGAGAGGAATGATCATGGGTAAGACTTTTAGCTTTGTCTCCGGTGCACTCTTTGGTGCCGCCGCCGGCGCTATCATCGGCGTTGCTCTGGCCCCGCGCTCGGGCGCCGAGACCCGCGCCATGGCTGCCGATATCGCCAACGACGCTTGGGATAACATGCGCGATACCTACGAGCACGGTGCCGAGGAGGCCCGCGCCGCGGTCAACGACTTTGGCCCGATGGTCGATGCCAAGACCGATGACCTGCGCGCCAAGGTCGACCTGGCCCGCGAGCGTATGGACCAGTTGCGTGAGCAGCTCAACGACGCCATCTCGGGCGGCAACGTGACGCCCGCTGCCGACGTCGTGGTCGAGAACGCCGCCGAGGCCGACACCGAGGCTGCGGAGCCCTCGACCGAGGCATAATGCGCGCTGGGGATTTTGTCGGCGCCAAGATCTATCGCAAGCCCACCGAGGACAAGCGCACCAAAAAGGACGGCACGCCGCGCAGCCCTAAAAAGCTCGGAAAGATTCACTTTCCGGTTTTTACCCCGGGCGGTACGCGCGTGGTCGGCTTTATGGTCCGCCAGTCCGATATCGCGGGCATGATCGAGCGTCCCGATCGATTCGTAGCGCTCGACGCCATTGGTGTCTACGAGGGCGCCATTGCGGTCGATGACGTCAAGGACACGTACGATGCCGCTGCGGCCAAGCGCCTCGACATCAACCTGGACGATTGCATCATCTGGGTCGGTATGGACGTGCGCACGGAATCGGGCGACGTCGTGGGCTATTGCTCGGACGTTGAGTTCAAGCCACGCTCGGGCATCGTGCAGGCATTCTATGTGACCGCCGGTGCTGCTTCGAGTGTTTTGGTTGGTGACACGCAGGTGCCGCCGACGATGCTGCGCGGCTACGAGAACGGCGCGATGGTCGTCTCGGACGAGGTCAAGTCGCTCGGGTATTCGGGCGGCGCCGCTGCAAAGGCCGCTGAGGCCAGCGTCGTGGTGGGTGACAAGGTCAAGAAGGGCGCCAAGGTGCTCGATGACAAGGGATCGGTCGCCGTGGACAAGGGCAGCCGCGCACTGGGCAAGCAGCTCGGCAAGACGCGCGGTATGTTCAAGGCGTTTAAGGACGAATATCAAAAGGCGAGCGGGGGCTCGTCAAAAGCTAGCAAATAGCGACGTACCAAATGATGGGAGGCGAGCCGGAGACCTGTTGCTCCGGCTCGCTGTGTTTATGGGGGAGGGCACATGCGCCAAAACGGATCTAACTTAAACGGGCGCTCGGGTGCGCGTCCGACGGCGCGCCGCGACCTGGGGCAGCTGCCCAGCGGTCAGCGTCGACGTCGCCGTAAGCCAGGCGCGATGTACCTCAACCATAGCCGTGGGTTTAGCGATCGCAGCGCGCGCATCGGCAACGGGCGCTCACCGCGCCGACCGTCCCGCCTGCCCTATGCGCTCATCGCCGTGGGTTGCGCGCTCGTACTGTTTATCGCTGCCGTCGTGGGCTACGTAAACCGCAGCGTGGACGTGGAACTCAACGGGCAAAAGACCGCGGTGCGCGTGGGCTCTACGTTGCAGAATCTTATCGACGACCAGGAGTTGGCTGACACCTACGACGCAGGCGACCTGTTGGCCGTCGATGACAGCGTGCTCAAGCGCCATGGGGGCGAAAAGCTGTCGGTGAAGGTCGACGGCAAGCGCGTGAAGCAGGGCAAATGGGACAGCCGTGAGCTTACCGGCGGCGAGAAGGTGACGGTCAAAGACGGTCGCAACATCTACGAGAAGCACGAGGTGCAGGCCACGACCATCGAGCCCAAACTGAAGGTCGAGGGCACAGGCGCCATCGAGTACGTGCAGACATGGGGCGTCCAGGGCCGCTCCGAGGTGTGGGTCGGCGAGCAATCGGGCAAGACGCAGGACCGTGGCGAGGTTGTGCCCGCCACCGATTGCGTGGTTGCCTGCGCCAGCGTGGCGCCAAAGGGCAACGAGAAGGTCGTCGCCCTGACGTTTGATGAGGGGCCGAGCGGCGCCACCAAGCAGATCTTGCAGGTGCTCAAGGAAAAGGGCGTCACCGCGACGTTCTTCCTTTCGGGCGATGCGGCCGAGGCCTCGCCTGCCACGGCCAAGGCGATTGTCGATGCCGGGTGCGAGATTGGCTCCAACAGCTACAGCGATGATTCGCTCAAGGGCGAGGATCGCGAGACAGTACGCGAACAGATCACGAAAGGTACCGATGCGATTAAGTCGGCGACCGGCGTGAAGACGATGCTGCTGCGTGCCCCCTACGCCGCGTTTGACGAGCAAAACTGGATCGACTCGATGGACCTGGTCTCCGCCGTGGTCTCGTGGAATATCGATTCGGGTGACTGGCTGCTCAAAGGTGCCGACGAGCAGGTCTCGACGGTGCTCGATTCGGTGACGCCAGGCAATATCGTGCTGCTCACCGATAGAGACGAATGCGCCGAGCAGACGCTCGAGGCGCTGCCGCAGATTATCGACGGGCTTATTGCCGACGGCTACAAGATCGTGACGCTCAGCGATCTGGTCAAGACGGACACGTCGCTCAGCAAAAAGCTCACGTCACTGACGAAGGTCACCATGCCCAAGAACGCCGTATTTCCCCAACTTGCCGAGGACGACGACGCCACGGAGTAGCTCAAACGAGTGGCACGGTGGGACAAAATTATCAGTAGTGTTTGTCCCAGGTGCGAAAGGCGCATCGGGCTTGTCGTCGCAAGCGACCCTGGGACAAACACTACTGATAATTTTGTCCCACCACTTCGCTGCGGACGACTATGTCACGGATGCGTCAGCGTTTGGTATGCCTGCAATGTGCAGCGCATAAATTCGGTGCCGCAGCGCGATGCTGATGCTATAGTTACTGCGGTTAATAAGGGTCAAGAGAAAGGTTACAGGTGAAATCCAAACCTCGACCATACAGTCGATGACCCCATGCAGGTGCTTTCTGCGCATGCACGGGGTGTAAGCGTCGAGCGGCGTGCCGCCCGCGCATGCGTATACATATCTAAAAGTCCACGGATTGCGTGCCGGCATGGTCACGCGGTCCGCAGGAATAATGATGGGGAGCACCATTGAATTATCTGAGTGAGATGCTCAAATTGCCGGTCTTGGACGTCGACGGCGAAAAGCTCGGCGTTGTGAACGATTTTGGCATTGCAACCGGCGAAGTTTTTCCGCACGTGACGTCGCTTGCGTTCCGTGGTCCCGGCAAGACGCCGTTTATGATCAGCTGGCGCAAATGGGTCGACCGTATCGACGAGACGGGCGTGTATCTCAATACGTCTGCCACCAACATTCGCTTTTCGTACCTGCAGCCGACCGAGCTCCTGCTGGCGCGCGATGTTCTCAATAAGCAGATCGTCGATACGCAAGGCATGAAGGTCGTGCGTGTCAACGACATCAAGTTCTCCATGTCGGGCGAAAATCAGCTGCGTCTGCTGGGTGCCGAGGTCGGCGCCCGCGGTCTGCTGCGTGCAATCGGTCCCGCGCTCGAGCATATCGTCGAGGGCTTTATGAAGCACTTGGGCAAGCCGCTCAGCGAGGACATTATCGCCTGGTCTTACATGGACCTGCTCGACCGCTCGACTAAGAACATCCAGCTCTCGGTGTCGCACAAGACGCTTGGCGAGCTGCATCCTGCCGACATCGCTGACATCATCGAGCAGCTCGACCCGCGCCTGCGCGCGCAGGTGTTCGCGCAGCTCGATACGGCGCAGGCCGCCGAGGCCATCTCGGAGTTCGATGATGACGAGCTCATGACCGAGATGCTCGAGGGCCTGTCCGATACCGACGCATCGTCGATGCTGGCCATGATGGACCCGGACGACGCTGCCGACCTGATCGACGAGCTCGATTATGAGAAGGCCGAGAAGCTCCTGCGCCTGATGGGCGTCAAGGAGGAGAAGGCGATTCGTAATCTGTTGGGCTACGAGGACAACACCGCCGGCCGCATCATGACCTCGGAGTTTGTCTCGCTGCCCGCCACGGCGACGGTCGGCGATGCCATCGAGGCAATTCGCAAACTCGACGAGGATTTTGAGAGTGTCTATTACGTCTATACCGAGGATCCGAGCGGCATGCTGACGGGCGTGCTTTCGCTGCGCACGCTGATCGTGGCCGACCGCGACGCCACGCTGGGCCAGCTGGCCTATCGCGACCTGGTCTATGTGTCGCCCGACGAGGACCAGGAAGACGTGACGGACGAGATGACCAAGTACGACCTGGTTGCCATCCCTGTCTGCGACGAGAACCGTCATATCCTGGGTATCGTGACCTTCGACGACGCTATGGACGTTATCGCCGAGGAGCATCAGGAGGACCTGCAGATCGCCGGTGTCGGTTCGGGCGATAGCGCATCGGACGACTCGACGAACGTGCTTAGCTGGTTTGTGCATCGCCAGTACTGGGTCGTCGTGTGGGGCATTGCCTCGTGCATCATGGCGACGGTGCTGGGGACGGCGCTGGGCTCCGCGTATCTGGTGGTGTTCCCCATGTGCGCCATGCCGCTCGTGTTGCTGGCTGCCTCGCGCATGGTGTCGTTCGTCAAGAACTACTTCCTGGAGTACGACGGCCATGACGATGAGCCCAAGCCGTATCTGGGGTTCTTCTTCCAGAGCACGGGTATGGGCCTGATCCTTTCGCTTGTTACTTACCTGTGCGCGCAGCTGGTGCGCACCGCCGCGTTCCCCGATGCCCCTATGTTTGAGGAGCAGCTCTTTACCGGCTGCTTTAACATTGCTGCCATCATCTGCCTGGTGGGCAACATGAGCGCCGTGATTTATCTGATGGTGCTGTTCTGGCGCGATGAGCACGACCTCAACACGTCGGGTACCGCTATGAACGTCATCGCCGTCATGATCTCGTGTGTGGCGTACTGCATCGCCGCGGTGCTGCTCACCATGTCAGTCATGGGTTAGGTGGTCTCGTGGAAAACACGAAACAAAAGGCGAGCGCCAAGCAAAAGCTGACCATCGCCGCCATCTTTGGCGCTATGGGCCCCGGTCTGCTGGCGGCGCTTTCGGGTAACGACGCCGGCGGTATCGCCACGTATTCCAGTGCGGGCGCCAGCTATGGCTATAAGATGCTCTGGATGCTTCCCGTCATGACCGTGCTGCTTATCGTGACGCAGGAGACCGCGGCGCGCTGCGGCTGCGTCACGGGCAAGGGCCTGGCGTCGCTCATTCGCGAGCGCTTTGGCGTGCGCAAGAGTGTACTTGCTATGGCGGCGCTGTTGATCGCCAACACAGCTGTGACCATTTCGGAGTTTGCGGGTATCGCCAGCGGCCTTGCCCTCTTTGGCGTGCCGGCGAGCATCTCGGTGCCGTTGGTGGCGCTGCTGGTGTGGATGCTTACCATGTCGGGTAGCTTCCAGCGCATCGAGAAGATTCTGCTGCTGGTAAGCTGCGTCTTCGTGACCTATATTGTCGCCGCGTTTATGGCCGGTCCCAACTGGGGTGAGGTCGCGGTCGACTTGGTCGTCCCCAATATTCAGAACGATCCCAGCTACGTGTCGCTCGTGGTCGCAACGATCGGTACCACCATCGCGCCGTGGATGATTTTCTTGGCGCAGAATAACGTGGTCGATAAGAATGCGGGCGAGGACGATATCGTGCTGCAGCGTATTGATACCGTGAGCGGCTCGATCGCTGCTGATATCATTGCGGGCTTCATTATCATCACGACCGGTACGGTGCTGTTCCCGGCGGGTATTCAGATTAGCGATGCCGCCGATGCCGCCCGCGCGCTGGAGCCCATCGCGGGTCAGTGGTCCACGGTGCTGTTTGCCTCGGGCCTGGTCGCAGCGAGCTTTTTGGCTGCCTGCGTGCTGCCGGGCGTTACGTCGAGTGCCATCTGCGAGGCTTTTGGTTGGGAGCGCGGCGCCGATCGCAGCTGGGACGAGGCCCCGGTATATCGCGGCATCATTACGGCCATCATCGGTATCTCTGCCGTACTGGTGCTTATGCCTGGTGTCGATCTGTTCCAGATTATGATGACCTCGCAGGTCATCAACGGCGTGCTGTTGCCCGTGGTTTTGGTGTTTCAGGTGGTTATTGCCGCCGATCGTCACATTATGGGCGCCAACCGCAACGGCCGCGTGTGGAATGTGCTTACGTGGGCGACTATCGGCGTGATCACGGTGCTGACGGTTGTCATGTTTGTCCTGCAGGCGATGGGTTACAGCGCTTAGCGCCTCTTTTGGACTCCAAACAGGCCGCCGCCATGGGTTGCGGCCTGTATTTTGCCTGTTATAGGGGGTTAGTAATATTCGTGTGGACAAAAAATGCCAAATATGAGTACTGTTGCCTGGCCGATAGCATTTACAACTAGGGAAATAATAAACATATCTAAAAATCTGTTCATTAAAAGCGGAGCTCCAAGTCCTAAGCCGGCCATTCGGGTCAACTGGAAGGGTCGCGCGCTACCGCATGGGCGCCATTTTGGGTGGTTTTGCCTGCTACTAAAATTGTAACAGTACTCATATTTGCCTCTTTTTGTCCACGACCTCTTGGAGCCGGCTCGAAAAGAGTGATTTTGGGTTGTTTGCTGCGGGTGTGGGCTTGGAAACAACGCTCGGGGTGGCGAGGCGTCCAGAATTCGGTCGCAAGGAGGGCGTTCCTCGGCTGTGTCAGGAGTGTCCCTAGGTGCCGGACATAAGGAACGTCCCTAACTGCCGGAGGGGGGAGTTTGCGCTGCAGGTTACTTGTCGGTGCCCAGCTTGTGCGGCTTGAGAGCGAGCGCATTGACGAGCGCGTCGGCGGCGGACTTGACGGCTGCCGGCTGCGGATCGTTGACGTGGTCCTCGGGGTGCACGGGCAGGTCTTTCTTGACCGCATCGTGGATCAGGTTGAGGTACTCGGTCACGCCGGTAGTCGACAGGTGCGTGCCGTCGCCATCGAACAGGTCGTTGCGGTTGGCACTGTGCCCGTACCAGTCGATAACGCGTACATTCTTGTAGCGCGTGGCGGCGTTGGCGATGGCCTGGTTCGTGGACCCGACCCACGGCTGCGGGCTACGCGTGTTTACAAACACGACAATACGCTGCTCGCCGGCGTCGGCCATGATCGCATCGACCTGGGCGTCCGTTACCAAACCGTTAGTGCCCAGGGCAAAGACCACGATCTTGCCGGCAAGGTTCTGCTGGATATAGCCCTCAAATGTCGCGCGGCCCGCATCAAACTGGCGGCCCTTTTCGGCATCGATATGGCTGTGCGGGAACACGCCGTCAAAGGAATCAACGGCGCGCAGCGACACGGAGTCACCGATCATCAACAGGTCGTAGGAGCCATCGGGGAAGCCGTCGTTGTCCTTGTCGGTGTCGTCGGCCGCCTGCTGGTCGGTGGGCGCGGTGTTTTTGGCTTCCTTGTTGAGGACTTCGGCGCCCTCACCGCTCAGCGCGGAGGTCTCCGGCACAAAGATCAGGCCGCCCAGCGCGATAACAAGCACGATCCCGCAAGTGGCGCACACAGGAATATGCGCGCGCACCCAGTTGGCGGGTGTGGTGGTGCCGTCGCGGAACTCGGCGACGGTACGGCCGAAGGCGCCCTTCCTAAACGGCGTCTCGATAAAGCGATACGAACATTCGGCCACGGCGATCACCAACAACACCTGCAAGATGTACTGCCACCAGGGCGTGTCGTTGATGTTGGCGACCGGGTTCATGAGCAACAGCAGCGGATAGTGCCACAGGTAGATGCTGTACGAGCGCTTGCCAACCCACACGAGCGGCTCGGTGGACAGCGCGCGGGCAACCATTCCCTGGGGCTGCACGCAGGCCGCGATGACCATGAGCGTGAGGATGGAACATAACAGCGTGCCGCCGCGATACTGGAACGCGGTGTAGCCGTTGGTGAGCGCGACCATGGCGGCAAGGCCAACCAGACCCACGACGCCCAACACATCGATGGATGCGGGCGAGGACCAAAAGCGCACGAGGGCGCTCGGCTGTGCCGGGGCGGTCTCGGCTGCTTCGTCGGCCTTCTCGCCAGACTTGCTCTCGGCGTTCTTGCCGTGCTTGGCGGCGCCAGCCAGGCGATTGAGCCCCAAACGATGAGCGAGACGCACCGGCGCCAGGTCGCGATCGGGGATAAAGGCCATCCAGGCACCCAGCAGCAGCGAGAACACGCGGGTGTCGGTGCCGTAGTATACGCGGCTGGGGTCGGCGGCAGGGTTGTAAAGCGCCATCATGGCGAGGGCAGATACCGCGGCAAGGCCCAGAACCACGCGGCGCGTGTTGGGCTTGCTCACATGCATGGATACCATGGCAAACAGCAGTGGCGGCCAAATCAGGTAGAACTGTTCCTCGATGGCAAGCGACCAAAAGTGCGTGAGCGGCGAGGGGTCGCCCAGAGCATTGAAGTACGAGACGTTTTGGGCAATCTGCCACCAGTTGTTGAAGAACAGCAGCGACGGCAGAATGTCGGGGCGCATCTTGGTGAGCATCACGTGGTTGAAGACGGTGCACAGCGCGCAGGTCACCACCACGACGGTTACCACGGCGGGGACCAGGCGACGGATACGGCGGATCCAGAAGCTCTTGAGGTCGATGCGGCCGGTCTTGGCGACTTCGTTGAGTAGCAGGCGTGTGATCAGATAGCCCGAAAGCACAAAGAAGATCGTGACGCCGAGCAGACCGCCCTGCGCCCACGTGAGGTTGAGGTGATAGAGCACCACCGCGACGACGGCAAGCGTGCGCAGGCCGTCAAGGGCAGGGATGTAGCGGGACTTGAGGCGAGCAGGCGTCTGCTCCGCGGCGGGAGTGTTGGCGCGGCCCTCGTTGTTGGCGGAAGCGCGATGTGGGCTCGCAGTGCGTCGCGACTCGTTGGCACGGCGTTCGCCCTTCACGCGTTCGTGCGGCGCCGGCTCGTTGCCCGTGCGGCGTCGACCGCGCGAGCCCGATTGCGAGAATTGTTCCATAAAACATCATCCAATGACGAGAATAATCAGCACGTATTCATTGTAACTGCCTGCTCCTGTGAATGCTTGCTGCTGGCGCAAGCTCAAGCGCGCGTCCACATCAAAGTGAATTAAAGTTATGGAGGTGCGAGAGCACACAATTGACGGCCGACAGCGGGCGCAGAGCCCACGGACGAGGAGGTTTCCATGGCGGATCACAGCATCGTTGCGGTGTTCGGCAGCATGAACATGGACCTTTCGGTGGCGTGCGAGCGCATGCCGCGCGCGGGCGAGACAGTCGGTGGCAGCGGTTTTATCACCAACGCCGGCGGTAAGGGCGCCAACCAGGCCGTCGCCGCCGCGCGCATGGGTGCGCACACGTGCATGATTGGCGCTGTTGGGCGCGATACCTTTGGCGATGTGCTCGTGGCGGGGCTTCAGGATGCCGGCGTGGGCGTTGAGTTTGCGACACGTCTCGATGGCGTGGAGACCGGTGCCGCGACTATCATTCGCTGCGAGAGCGATAACCGCATCGTGCTGTCGCCGGGCGCCAACCATGCACTTGCGGGCGAGGACGTTGCCCGCGCGCTGAGGCGCCTGGTGGCCGACGAGCTCGACGGCGACGCCAGCGAGATTGCCCCGGCTGCCAGAAGCGTCTTTATCGCCCAGGGCGAATGTGATCTGATGGCAACCGCCGCGGCGCTCTCTTGCGCTCACGAGCTGGGATTCTATACGATCTTTAACCCGGCACCCGCCTGCGATCTGCCGGCAGGAGCGTGGCCTGCGGTCGACCTGGCCTGCCCCAACGAGACCGAGTGCCAGGTGCTGACGGGCATTCTGCCCACGGATGATGCGAGTTGCGTCGCCGCGCTCAATGCGCTGGTCGACAAGGGCGCCGGGGCTGCGGTCATCACGCTAGGCGGCGCCGGCTCAGTTGCGCTTGGCGATGACGGTGAGCTGCTGCGCATGCCGGCGCTTTCGAGCGAGGTGGTCGACACCACGGCTGCGGGCGATACGTTTATCGGCGCGCTTGCAGCGGCTCGCCTGGAGGGCCTGCCGCTCTTTGAGTGCATGGCCGCCGGCGCCCGTGCCTCGGCGGTGACGGTGTCACGTTTGGGCGCGCAGCAGTCGATTCCCACGCGTGCCGAAGTTGAGCGCATGTTTGGTTTAGACGATTTGGTACAAGACGGAGAAGCGGAGTAGAACTATGGCGATTAAGAAGCTGATCCTTGATCTGGATATGGGTGTGGACGATGCGATGGCGCTCGCCTATGCCATCGCGAGCCCCGAGGTGGAGCTCGTGGGCATCACCACATGCTTTGGCAACGTGCGCGTCGAGCAGTCGGCGCACAACTGCCTGGCGGTGCTCGACCTGTTGGGTCGTCCCGAGGTGCCGGTGTACTTGGGTGCCGACCGTCCTCTGCAGGCGACCGAGCCCTATACGCCGCCGGCGTCCACCACGCTTATCCACGGCAAGAACGGCATCGGCGGCGCGAGCGTGCCCGCCTCGCCGTACGAGCCGGTGGGGGCGACGTCGGCCGATGGCAACGCTGCGGTCGATTATCTGATCGATGCCGCGCGTACCTATGGCCCCGACCTGATCTACGTGGCGACCGGCCCGCTCACCAATCTGGCGCTTGCCCTGGAGCGTGATGCAGCGGCGATGATGTCTATCGGTCGCGTGGTCGTGATGGGCGGTGCGCTCACCGTGCCCGGCAACGTGAGCGCGGGCGCCGAGGCCAACATAGCAAGCGACCCCGAGGCCGCCGACGCCGTGCTGCGCTCGGGCCGCAAGCTCACTATGGTGGGTCTGGATGTGACGCATCGCGTGGTGCTCACGCGTCGCGATATTGCCGGCTGGACGGGCTCGGGCACCATGGCGGGCTGCGCATTTGCGAGCATGGTCGAGCACTATATTGGCTCGTACGAGATGAACGCACCCTACCTGGGCGGCTGCGCACTGCACGATCCGCTGGCGGTTGCCGTGGCGATTGACCCCACGCTTGTGGGTGCGCTCGGCTGTAACCTGCGCGTCGACCTGCTGGGCGAGTACCGCGGCCGCACCATCTGCGACGAGCACCGCCTGTCCGATCCGGACAAGAGCGCGCTTGTGGCGCTGACCGTCGACGCCCCGCGCTTCCTCGCGGAGTTTAAGGCGCGTATGGCCCGCGTCCTAGGTTAAATGTTTTTCACGCCCCAAATTGGCTACCGAGTAAATGTGCCCGTTGAGGGAATAGTCGTGCCACTTTGCTTGACAACAGGCTAAACTAGCTCATAAACATTTACTATTCTGTTTAGATTGAATTTGCGGTCGTTTAGTTGTCGAGTCACGGGGCGGTCAGGCCACGATGCTCGACCGCGACCGTTACTAGGGGGAACAATGGCTAAAGCAAGTGTTCGCGAGATCAGCCGCATCACCGGTTTTTCGCCTGCGACTGTGTCCAACGCGCTCAACCGCAAGCGCAGCGTGAGCGAGGAGACCGCCAAGGTCATCCTGGAGTGCGCGCAATCGCTCGGCTACCAGCAATCGACGCAGCTCGAGAGCATTCAGTTTGTGCTCGCGCGCAAGACGGGCGCCATCCTGGACGAGAGCACCTTTCACCCCGCGGTCATCGAGGGCGTGGAGCGCCAGGCGCGTCGCCACGGCATGAGCACGAGCTTTGTCTCGCTCGACTTTAGCGACTTGAACGCCGTGCGCCCGCAGGTCGAGGGCCTTATCGCCGACCCGGCTGCCGCCATCGTGCTGATGGGCACCGAGCTGGGTGAGGAAGATTACGCCTTGTTCGCCAACGCCGCCGCCCACCTGATCGTGCTCGACGGCTGGAGCGACCGCCAGTACTTTGATGCCGTAGTCATTGCCAACACCGATTCGGTGCTGCGTGCCGTGGATTACCTTATCGAGAAGGGTCACAAGCAAATTGGCTACCTAGCAGGCGACCTTCGCATCCGCAACTTTAAAGATCGCGAGCGCGGCTATCGCCAAGCGCTTGAGGACGCGGGCCTTGACGCCAATCCGACATGGCGCGTCACGCTGGGAACCACGCTCGAGGGCGCTTATCGCGACATGGGCGCGTGGCTCGACAGCATCTCGCGCGACGACCTGCCGACGGCTTTCTTTGCCGAGAACGACGTGCTTGCCGTGGGCGCCATGCGCGCGCTGAGCGAACACGGCGTACGCGTGCCCGAGGACGTCTCGATCATCGGCTTTGACGACCTGTCTCTGGGCGCCTTCTCAAACCCGCCGCTCACCACGGTGCACGTTCCCAAGCACGAGGTGGGCGAGATCGCGGTGCGCCGACTGGTGGGCAACATCCGCAATCCCAAGAGCTATACCTGCAAGACGGCCGTATCGACGTATTTTGTCGAGCGCCAGAGCGTGCGCGAAATCTAGGCGAAGGCAGCATCGCTCGCGGCGCGTCAAAGCGCGCGAGGGCAGTAAGTGCAACACCGTTCAAAATGGGGTCCTTTGGGACCCTTTTTGTTCTCCTTGTATGTTCAGTTTGTTTACATACCGTTTAGGCTGATTTCTCTACCGCCTGCGGGTATTTCGCGCTAAACTTCTAAACAGAATAGTAAAACATTTAGTAAACAGAACAAAACGAAACAATCGTCTGTTTACTGAACATGTGACTAGGGGAGGACGTACATGGATAAGATCAAACTCGGCTTTGTGCCCACGCGCCGAAGCATTTTTAGCGCGCCGGACGCGATCAAGTATCGCGGCCTGACGGCTGATCGCCTGCGCGAGATCGGCGTCGACATTGTGGACATCGACGACATCAACGACGAGGGCCTGCTGTTTGACGACAGCCATATCGAGCCTATCGTCAAGAAGTTCCGCGCCGAGGGCGTTGACGGCATCATGCTGTGCCACGCCAACTTTGGCACCGAGTACGTTTGCGCCCGCCTTGCCCGTGAGCTCGGCCTGCCCGTGCTGCTGTGGGGCCCGCGCGACGAGCGCCCCGAGCCCGACGGCACCCGCCTGCGCGACAGCCAGTGTGGCCTGTTCGCGACCGGCAAGGTCCTGCGCCGCTTCCAGGTTCCCTTCACCTACATGACCAACTGCCGCCTGACCGATCCCGAGTTCGAGCGCGGCGTCTGGGACTTTTTGGCCGTGTGCAACGTGGTCAAGACCTTCAAGCACACCCGCATCCTGCAGATGGCGACCCGTCCGTTCGACTTCTGGTCGACCATGTGCAACGAGGGCGAGCTGCTCGAGAAGTTCAATATTCAGCTTTCGCCCATCCCCATGACCGAACTTGTTCAGGCCGTGCGCGACGCCCAGGCCGACGAGCGGGCCATGGCCGCCATGCTTGCCCACATTCGCGACAGCTTTGAGATCTGCATCCCCGAGGACAAGGTCCCCGCGGTCGCAGGGCTTGCTATCGCCATGAAGCGCCTGGTCGATAAGTACGGCTGCAACGCCGGCGCCATCCAGTGCTGGAACGCCCTGCAGGACGAGCTGGGCATTATGCCCTGCGCCGCCAACGCCATCCTCAATGAGATGGGTATCCCCGTCGTGTGCGAGACCGATATCCACGGCGCCATTACCGCGCTGATGGTCGAGGCCGCCGACCTAGGCCGTCACCGCGGCATGTTCGCCGACTGGACCGTGCGCCATCCCGATAACGAGAACGGCGAGCTGCTGCAGCACTGCGGCCCCTGGCCCTGCAGCTGCGCGGCCGTCAAGCCCAAGCTCACCTACCCGCTGGCTTTCGATCACCCTGGTGCGCTGACGGCCGAGGCCAAGCACGGCGACCTCACCCTTGCCCGCTTTGATGGCGACAACGGCGAGTATTCGCTGCTGCTCGGCAACGCCCGCGGCATCGACGGGCCGGCCGGCATGGGCACCTACCTGTGGGTCGAGGTCGACAACCTCAAGCGCCTCGAGGCCAAGATCGTTGAGGGCCCCTACATTCACCACTGCGTCGCCATTCACGCCAACGTGGTACCGGTGCTCTACGAGGCATGCAAGTACATTGGCATCCAGCCCGACCTATATGACCCGATTGAAGAAGACGTCAAAGCCTACCTGCGAGGAGAGTAGAAATGGCAACTATCGAAGAGCTTGAGTCCCTGCGTTGGGATCTTCGCCGCGATTGCGTCGATATCATCATGGCTGGCGCCGGCGGCCACATCGGCGGCGACATGTCGGTGATCGACGCCCTCATGACCCTCTATGCCAACCACCTCAACATTTCGCCCGAGACTGTCGACGACCCCAACCGCGACCGCTTTGTGCTCTCTAAGGGCCACGCCATGGAGGCCTACTACGCGGTGCTGTGCCACGAGGGCTATCTGGACCTCGATGACGTCAAGGCCCGCTTCTCCAAGTTCGGCAGCCCCTATATCGGCCACCCCAACAACAAGCTCAAGGGCATCGAGATGAACTCCGGCTCGTTGGGTCACGGCCTGCCCGTGGCCGTGGGCATGGCGCTTGCCGGCAAGATGGACGGCCGCGACTACCGCGTCTACACCATTATGGGCGACGGCGAGCTTGCCGAGGGCTCGGTCTGGGAAGGCGCCATGAGCGGCGGCAACTACCAGCTCGATAACCTGTGCGCGCTCGTGGACCGCAACCGCCTGCAGATCAGTGGCAGCACCGAGGACGTCATGAAGCAGGATTCGCAGGAGGAGCGCTGGGCCGCCTTCGGCTGGAACGTGCTCTCCATTCCGGGCAACGACGTCCAAGCCATCGATGCCGCGCTGACGTTGGCCACCGAGACCTGCGGAAAGCCCACGGTCATCATTCTCAACACGGTGAAGGGCTATGGCTCGCCCGTTATGGAGGACAAGGCCGCCTGGCATCATCACCTGCCCAACGATGAGGAATATGCCCAGATCATCGCCGATTTCGCTGCTCATAAGGAGGCCATCAATGGCTAACAAGATCGCCAACCGCAAGGTTATCTGCGACACGCTGCTCGAGGCCGCCGAGACCGATAAGGACATCGTCGTCCTGTGCTCCGACTCCCGCGGCTCCGCATCGCTCACGCCGTTCTTCGATCAGTATCCCCAGCAGTCCGTCGAGGTCGGCATCGCCGAGCAGGACCTGGTGAGCATCGCCGCCGGCATGGCTTCGTGCGGCAAGAAGGCCTGGGCCGCCTCGCCGGCGTCCTTTGTGACCACGCGCTCGTATGAGCAGTGCAAGGTCGATGTCTCGTACTCCAACACCAACGTTAAGCTCATCGGTATCTCGGGCGGCGTCTCCTACGGCGCCTTGGGCATGAGCCATCACTCCGCGCAGGATATCGCTGCCATGAGCGCGATTCCCAACATGCGCGTATATCTGCCGAGCGATCGTTTCCAGACTGCCGAGCTCGTGCGCGCCCTGGTTGCCGACAACAAGCCGGCCTATATCCGCGTGGGCCGCAACCCGGTCGAGGACGTGTATACCGAGGACGAGTGCCCGTTCCAGATGGACCGTGCCATCTGGGTACGTCGCGGCACCGATGTGACGATTGTCGCCACCGGCGAGATGGTCCGCCATGCCGTGGACGCCGCCGACCTGCTGGCCGAGCAGGGTATCTCCGCTACCGTGCTCGACATGTACTGCGTCAAGCCGCTCGACGCCGATGCCGTAATTGAGGCCGCCGGTGCCACGCGCGCCGTCGTGACCGTCGAGGAGCACAGCCCCTTTGGCGGCTTGGGCTCCATGGTCGCGCAGGTCGTGGGCGAGCATTGCCCGCGTCCGGTTAAGTGTCTGAGCCTGCCCGACGCGCCGGTCATCACCGGCACGAGTCCCGAGGTCTTTGCGCACTACGGCCTGACGGGTGCCGGAATCGCGCAGACCGTCGCCGAGTTCCTGCCCGCAGAGTAATTGGAATGTGACAAAGGGACAGCCCCTTTGTCACATTCGATTTGACGGAAGGAATGGGAGAGTACATGAGCAAATACATCATCGGAATCGATCAGTCCACGCAGGGCACGAAGGCGCTGCTGGTGGACGAGGGCGGCCACCTGATTCATCGTGCCGATCGCTCGCATCGCCAGATTGTCAACGATACCGGCTGGGTGAGCCATGATCCGACCGAGATTGCCGCCAACGTGCTGGCCGTGGCGCGTGCCGTGGTGGAGGAGACCGGGGTCGATCCGGCCGATATCGCTGGCATTGGCATCTCCAACCAGCGCGAGACCACCGTTGCCTGGAGTCGCACGACAGGCGAGCCGCTGTGCGATGCCGTGGTGTGGCAGTGCGCCCGCGCCCGTGAGCTGTGCGACGGGTTTGCTGCGCGCGAAGGCGTGGCCGAGCTGGTGTGCGACACGACAGGTCTGGTGCTCTCGCCCTACTATCCGGCGGGCAAGATGGCTTGGATCCTCGCGAACGTTCCGGCGGCTGCCGAGGCCGCGGCGGCGGGCGAGCTGTGTCTGGGCACCATCGATGCTTGGGTGGTCTGGACGCTCACGGGCGGCGCGGAGTTCCGCTGCGACTGGTCCAATGCCAGCCGCACGCAGCTCTTCGACCTGCGCCGTGGCTGCTGGAGCGAGCCGGTGTGCGAGGCCTTTGGCATCGATCCGGCCTGCTTGCCGCAGGTGACCGATTCCGATGGCCTGTTCGGCACAACGGACCTGGGCGGCTTTTTGCCGGCCCCCGTGCCGGTGCACGGCGTGCTGGGCGACAGCCATGCGGCCCTGTTTGCGCAAGGCTGCCACAGCCGCGGCATGGCCAAGGCGACCTATGGCACCGGCAGCTCGGTCATGATGAACGTTGGCGACGAGTTTGTCGCCAGCTCGCACGGGCTTTCGAGCTCGCTTGCATGGCGTATGGATGGCGTGACCGAGTATGTGCTCGAGGGCAACGTGAGCTACGCCGGCGCCGTCAAGACCTGGCTGCGCGACGATTTGGAGCTCATCAACAACCCCGAGGAGGTCACCGACCTGTGCTACGCCGCCAATCCGGCGAGCCGCGTCTACTTTGTGCCGGCGTTTACCGGCCTGGGTGCGCCGCACTGGGCAAGTGATGCCGAGGGCTGCGTCTTTGGCATGACGCGCACCACGGGCCGCGCGGAGTTCGTAAAGGCTGCCGATGAGTCGATCGCCTATCAGATCTTCGACGTCATTGATGCGATGGTCGAGGATTCGGGCGCCGCACTGGCCGAGCTTCGTGTTGACGGCGGCCCCACGCGTGACGCGTACCTGATGCAGTTTGAGAGCGACTTGGTCGGCTCGCCCATCCGCATTGCGAGCAATGACGAGATGAGCGGTCTGGGCGCAGCTTGGGCCTGCGGCATTGCGCTGGGCATGTACGCGCGCGATGTCGTTGACGTCTATGGCGCCCGCGGCATCGTGGAGCCCACCATGTCCGTCGACGAGCGCGCCAAAAAGATCGCCGGCTGGCGCCACGCCGTCGATGCTACAATCGCGTACACGGCCTAGACGGCTGCGCGGCGCCCAAGCACCGCATCTTGCCGTTCAAGCCGTCGCTTGCGTACCAAAGTACGCGGCGCTCCTCTTTCACGGCAACCTGTGGCGCTTGGGCGTCGCTCGCCTTCTGCCGGCTATTCCCTGAATCTCATCTGGCTTTCTGGGACGGGGATTATAAAATCACGGTAGGAGTGCGGCAACCGCCTCGATCAATACCTTTCCATGGCGAAAAGCTCGCGGCTCGCGGGAGGGACGCTGCTTCAATTGTGAGCGACTCTAGCGCCCCGGCATGTCGTCGTACGGGCGATTGGGCGCGCTCGGGAAGGCATCGCTTCCATATTGGAGCAGATACTGCTGAACGACGAGGTCAATTGCCGCGAGCGCCCCGTATTTGCCCGTGTCGTTGGCATTCGACTCGCCGCACTGCATGATGAAGGCGGCCTGATTCCAATATGGGTTCGAGGCGTTTTGCGTGATTGCCAGCACGGAGCACTTGCTATCCCTGATGCTGTTGCAGACATCGACATATCGAATGGGATAGCTGCCCCCAACGCTGCAGATGATCGCCAGGTCCTCGGGCTGGAGGGATTGGGCACATGCAAGCTGGGAGGCTTGATCCAGATACAGGTCCATGACCTTTCCCATAGAAAACAGCTTGTTCTGAAGGTAGCGTCCAGTATCCCAAAGAAAATGATGGGAAAAGAACGCGACTCGGCGGCAATTATGAATTGCATAGGCGATTTTTGGAAGTTCGGCCAGGTTTTTCTCGGAAATGGTCGCGGCGATGTTTTGCTGAGCTTCCCTCGCATATTCAAGAAACGTCGCGTGCGGGTTCGCGGTGAGATTGCAAAAGAAGCGCTGGGAGTAGTCGTAGCTGATGGGATAGTCGACCCCGAGCGCGTCATGCATCTCTTTGAAGCTCTCGTAGCCTAAGAATCGGCAAAAACGCGAGACGGAAGCCTTCGAGACGTAGCACATATCGGCGATCTGCGCGATGGACATGTCCTTGAGCGCGTCGTAGTTTTCCAACATCTTGACGGCTATCTGATAGTTGTTGTCGCGCTGCATGCTGGTGTCTATATAGCTGAGGAGCTTTTCCCCAACAGAGCCCATCGGGTTGGCACAATTCAAGAGTCCACTCCCATCAGACGTTTCAAAACCATTAAATACCAGCGGGTTTCATATCGTGAAACTCATGTCTCCATTCTGTAACATCGGTGTCCAGGATGGAACGCAAAACCCTGTGCATTCGTGTTGTACTCAATGGTAACAGGAGCCGGGCGATTAAGCCCGGATGCGGATACATGAAAGGGAGATTGCATGTCACATCAGTCGACTTCGGTATTTCCCGAGACGTTTCTCTGGGGCGTCGCGACCGCTGCGCACCAGGTTGAAGGCAACAACGTGAACAGCGACACGTGGCTGTTCGAGAATGTTGAGGACACGGCGTTCATGGAGCCTTCTGGCGACGCGATGGACCACTACCATCGTTTCCGCGAGGATATCGCCCTTATCGCATCTCTTGGCCTCACCTCCTATCGTCTGAGTGTCGAGTGGTCGCGCATCGAGCCGGCGCGCGGCTTGTTCTCCAAAGCAGAGCTCGCGCACTATCGCGAAGTGCTCCAGTGCTGCCGTGACAACGGTCTCAAGACGATCGTCACACTCCATCATTTCACGTCGCCGATCTGGCTGCTCGCCCAAGGCGGCTGGGAGTCGCCCGAGACTCCCTCCCTTTTCGCGCGGTACTGCGCGCGTGTGGTCGAGGAGATGGGCGATTTGATGGACTACGCATGCACTATGAACGAGCCAAACCTGGCATGGCTCTTGGCTGATGTCGGGGCCACGTCGCGCAACGCCTCCGATCGCGCTGAGGACCCCATGTTCCGCAGCGTCGCCAAGGCGTTGGGAGTCGAGCCGGCATCCCTGGCCCAATTCCAGTTCGCAGCCACCGAGCGGGCGTTCGATGTGAAGCTCGCCGCTCACAAGGCTGCCGTTGACGCCGTGCATGCAATCCGTCCCGATCTCCCGGCAGGTTGGACGCTCGTGGGAAGTCCCTTTAAGGCGGCTCCCGGTGGCGAGGAGCGCGCCGCAGCTGCCCGCGAGGAGATTTGCGATCGCTTTTACCGTGCTTCCGCAGGCGATGATTTCGTGGGTATCCAGACGTACTCGCGCTCGTGGTACGGCGCGGATGGCCCGGTTGACCCGCCTGCCGGCGTGGAGCTCACCCAGCGCGATGAGGAGTTTTATCCCGAGGCCATCGAGGAGAGCCTGCGAGCTGCTTGGGACCAGTCGGGCACGCCTCTGTTCGTCACCGAAAACGGCATAGCTTCCGAGGACGACGAGCAGAGAGAGCGCTTTTTGGATCGAGCTGTCGCCGGTGTGGGGCGTTGCGTCCGCGACGGTATCCCGGTCTTGGGATACACCTGCTGGTCCGCGTTTGACAATTTCGAGTGGGTTTTCGGGTATGGCCCGAAGTACGGGATCATCTCCGTCGACCGCGAGACACAACGCCGCACCGTAAAGCCAAGCGCTACACACCTGGGAAGCATAGCGCGCTGTAACGGTGCCTGCGTCGAGATCGGTGATGCCCGATGAAGCGCCTGCTGATACGCGCCGACGACCTTGGCTACTCTCGGGGCGTCAACTACGGCATCGTCGATTCGGTCCGCGGCGGACTCGTCGGGTCAGTCGGGGTCATGACCAACATGGAATCCGTGGACCACGGCCTCGAATTGCTCGACGGGCTCGACGTGTGCCTTGGCCAGCACACGAACATCTGCGTCGGCAGGCCGCTTACCGACCCTGCGCTCATTCCGAGTCTCTGTGGACCGGATGGCATGTTCAAGCCGAGCGGGGCGTATCGGGACGCCATGAAGCGGGGAATCGACTTCGTGGTGCTCGATGAGGTCGTCTTGGAGATCGAGGCTCAGTATCGAAAGTTCGTATCGCTTGTGGATAGAGAACCCTCCTACTTTGAGGGTCATGCGGTGGCGAGCCCGGCGTTTTATAAGGGGTTGGAGATCGTGGCGGAGCGCCACGGACTGCCGCTGTTCCCGATGGGCGCGCCGGGGGAGGCGGTCACGTTCAAGAGCACGCGTGTCGCTGCGTACATGCCCACAGATTTTCGCGCCTATGAGATGGATCCGTTCTCGGCGGTGCGCGGCGCCGTCGAGAATGCGAACGACGACGCGTGCACCCTCATGGTGTTCCATCCGGGTTATATCGATGCCTATCTCATGGACCACTCGAGCATGATGACGGCGCGGGCGCGTGAGGCGTCGATGCTTTGCGATCCCGCAACCCGTGAATGGCTGGTGAGTCAGGACATCGCGTTGGTGACATACGACGATCTGAGCTAAGGAGAAAGGTGGCAAGTATGGCAAACAGGTTTCCCGATGGATTCCTATGGGGTGCGTCGACGAGCGCATTTCAGGTAGAGGGCGCCTGGGGGGAGGGCGGCCGAGGCAAGTCGACGACCGATCGCGGCTTCGGCATCCCCGGAATCACAGATGGCAGCGTGGCGTCCGACCACTACCATCGCTGGAAAGAGGATGTCGACCTCATGGCCGAACTCGGACTCAAGACGTACCGCATGAGCTTCTCGTGGTGTCGCATTATGCCCGGTGCGACTTGCGAGCCGAATCCCGAAGCCCTGGTGTTCTACGACGGTCTGATCGATTACCTTCTGGAAAAGGGCATCGAGCCCTTTGTGACGCTGTATCACTTCGAGTGCCCCCAAGCACTCGTCGACGAGTTCGGCGGATGGTTAGATCGCAGGATGATCGATGCCTTCGCCCGCTACGCAGAGGTCTGCTTTAGGCACTTTAAGGGCCGTGTAAAGCTGTGGGCGACTATCAACGAGCAGCTTATCGCGACGGCGTCGTCGGTGAACACCGGGGATACCGAGACCGACCCCAAGAGACATCAGGGCAATACCTATCAGATGAGTTACCACATGTCTCTCGCAGAGCACCGTGCTTTCGAGCTTTTGCACTCAATCGATCCCGAGGCGAAGATCGGGCCGGTCTGTGCCATCCAGGTGACCTATCCGCTCAGCAGCTCGCCTGCAGATGTGATGGCGGCGCTCAATGCCGAGGAGATGGAGCAGTTCTACATGCTCGACATGAGCGTGCGTGGATCGTATTCCCCGTATGCGGCGAGCTATCTCAAGCGCGAGGGGTTCTATCCCGCGGTCGAGCCCGAGGACGATGCGGTCCTGCACGGGTCGACGCCCGATTTCATCGGCATTAACTATTACTCCAGCAGCTGCGTCAAGGAGCGCACCGAGCCCATCGTATTCGGTGGCTTCCCGCCTTGGGGCGCGGGCGACTTCGTCCTCTGCGACAACCCAAGGCTCGAGAAGACCGAGTGGATGCCCAACGGCCTCGACCCCATCGGGCTGTCGATCGGCATGCGCAAGGTGCATGACCGCTACGGCCTGCCCATGATCATCACCGAGAACGGCATGGCTTTGAGCGAGGAGCCCGATGAGTCCGGCGCGATTCACGACGAGCAGCGCATCGCCTATCTCTCCGCGCATATCGCCCAGGTCGGCGAGCTTATCGAGCAGGGTTATCCCATCTTTGGGTATTGTCCGTGGAGCTTTGTCGATGTGGTCTCCAGTCATCAGGGCTTCGCCAAGCGCTATGGCCTTGTATACGTGGATCGCACCGATGACGACATCAGGACTTGCGACCGGATTCGCAAGGACAGCTTCTATTGGTATCAGAAGGTCATCGCGGGCAATCAGCTGCCCGAATAAACGCAGGTTTTCCGGTTGGCGCGAAGTCGCCGATGGGGGATAGAAAGAAACGGGAAAGGAAGTACCATGGCAGATAACAAGCGTATCGCCGAGGATATCCTCAAGGCGGTGGGCGGCCCGAAGAACGTGACTTCGGCGACCCACTGCATGACGAGGCTCCGCCTTGTGCTCAAGGACGAGTCCAGCATCGACGATGACGAAGTCAAGGCCGTTGACGGCGTGATGGGCATTGTCCACGGCGGTCAGCAGTATCAGATCATCGTGGGGACGAACGTGCCCAGGGTGTACGCGGAGTTCTGCTCACTTGCCAACGTCAACGAGCTCGAGGCGGTTGAGGACGCCGAGGCTGCCGCCGCCGACGTCGAGCTTGTCGGCAAGAAGAAGCTTACGCCCATGCAGATCCTGAAGAACGTCGTCGGTTACATGGCGGGCTGCATGACCCCGATGATCCCGGTGCTGCTCACGGGCGGTCTCGCAAATGCGATCAATGCCCTGTGCGGTCCGCAGCTCCTGGGCCTGTACCCCGCGGAGAGCGACATCTACGTGCTCTTCGACTTCATCTACGATGCCGCCCTGTACTTCATGCCTATCCTCGCGGGCGTCAACGCGGCGAAGCAACTTGGCATCAACGGTATGCTCGGCGGATTTATCGGCTGCATCCTCATGTCGTCGGATTTCGCCGCAATCATCGCCGAGGGTAAGGCGTTTACCGTCTTCGGCATCCCCTGCAACACGTCTGCCGCCTATGCCCAGACTGTCCTGCCCATCATGATGTCCGTTCCGCTGTTCGCTGTTGTTTATAAGTTTGTCGGTAAGCACATGCCCGACATGCTCTCAACCGTGTTCACGCCCATTTTGAGCCTCCTTGTCACCTCGCCGTTCATCCTGTGCCTGCTCGCCCCCTTCGGTACGATTGTGGGCAACGCCATCAGCGGCGGCCTTGCCTGGTTCGGTATGAATACCGGATTCTTCGGTGTCGGCGTGATCGCCGCCCTTTGGGAGTTCCTCGTCATGAGCGGTATGCATCTGGCCCTTATGATGCCCATGATGGCCTCGTTCTTCGAGACTGGCGAGATGACCGGTGTCATGCTCGCGGGTAGCTTCGCCACGTGGGCATGCTTCGGCGTCGCCCTCGGTGCGGCTCTTCGACTCAAAGGTAAGGCGGAGCGCGGCAACGCCTTCGGCGCCTTCGTATCCGGTATCTTGGGCGGCGTTACCGAGCCTGTGCTCTATGGCATCTGCCTGTCTCACGTGCGCTGTTTCGGCGCCTTGATGGTCGGTAGCTTTGTCGGCGGTGCGTATGCTGGTATCGCCAATCTCACCCAGTACGTCATCACCTCTGCGAACTTCCTGTCCGTCCTGAGCTATGTGGGCGGCACCAACGCCAATTTCATCCAGGGTATTATCGCGAGCCTCATTTCCCTGGTCGTCGCAGCTGTGTGCACGTATCTCTTCGGCTATAGCAAGAAGGAACTCGATCAGGCAAACGCCAAGTAGCATTGAGCCCTTGCTCCTTTAGAGGGAAACTCCATGATTGATGCAGCCTGAAATAGTCCGCGCCTCGCTCTCTCGAGTGGGGCGCGCGTCTTGCCTTCTATCACGCATGCGTGGCCGACGGCTATCGCGAGGTGGGTTTCCCTTCGGCCCGTCTGCCCATGGAACGTGAGGCCCTGCGCTGCCTCGACGAACGACAGCGTTTTCGGGTGGTTCGCGCCATAGCTGTCGGGAAAGGCTGCCTGCGTGAAGTCGTGCCCTTCGAACGACTTCACGCAGGGGAATTTCGCCTTCCTGAACAGCCTTGCGCGCTTGGATTCCTTCCGGACTGCCGTCTCATGCTCGATGAGCTCGCTCGTCCCGGGCAGCTTATTTGGGACGGGGCTTTTTTGACTGGTATGATTGGTGCGACCATTCGAACCAGCTAAAAGAGGCCCGTCCCAAATTGACTATCGAGAGGAACTGCCATGGAGCGCATCGCAAGTTTTTCCGTTGACCATCTGCTGCTTGAGCCCGGCGTATATGTGAGCCGCATCGACCGCGATCCGGCGACCGGCGCTGCCGTCACTACCTTTGACCTGCGCTTGACCACGCCCAACAAAGAGCCGGTCATGAACACGGCCGAGTGCCATACCATCGAGCACCTGGGCGCGACGTTTCTTCGTAACCATGCCGAGTGGTCGAGCCGCATTGTCTACTTTGGCCCCATGGGCTGCCGCACGGGCTTTTACCTCGTCGTATTTGGCGAAGTGACGAGCGAGGAGATCCTGCCGCTCGTGCGTGAGCTGTTCGAGTTTGTTGCTGGCTTTGGGGGCGATATCCCCGGCGCTGCTCCCGAGGAGTGCGGCAACTACCTGGACCAGAACCTCCCCATGGCCAGCTGGCTTGCGCGCCGTTATCTCGACCGCGACCTGGCCGATATCGACGAGAAGCACCTGCACTATCAGCAGGCGTAAGGGCTTTATCGCCCAAAACGCGCGCATTGGGCGCCTTCGCTTATGCGGGGGCGCCTTTTTGTTGAGTGGTCGGGACGAGCGTTCAAAATCGCTCATGTTTGTTCTAGAATGTTCGTATAGTCACATTTACGAACAGGAGTGAACATGCATATCTACTCTGTCAACGATCCCGAGTTCAAATCCTATGGCAACGTTTGGGATGACGTTCCGTCCGTGCTCACGTCGCCCGTGCTCGAGGCGCTCTCTGCCACGCCCATCCCCGAGGGCAGCAAGTACGTAGCAAGCGCGCCGGAGCTCGAGGGCGTCAAGGATGCCGATAAGCTGGGCTTTCTCATGTTTGGCGGCCGACCCTTCCAGCTGGGCTGGTGCAATGGCCACAACACGCAGCTCAACTGCCTGGAGTATCACCGCGCCAGCGAGTTTAACCTGGGCGCCCGCGACTTTATCCTGCTCGTGGCGCATCGCTGGGAGATTGAGGGCGGCAAGCTCGACACCGCGTGCGTCAAGGCGTTCCGCGTGCCGGCGGGTACGGTCGTCGAAGTCTTCAACACCACGCTCCACTACACGCCGTGCATGGTCGACGACGGCGGCTTCCAGGTAATGGTTGCGTTGCCCGCCGGCACCAATGGTCCGCGCCCCGAGGCCGCAGCCGACATGCCCGCGGTCGGCGACAGCTACTGCTACTGGAAGGCCGACAAGTGGGTCCTCTGCCACGCCGACAGCCCCAAGGCAGCCGAAGGCGGCTACGTGGGCCTCATCGGCAAAAACCTCGACATCAACGTGGACTAGAATCTTCCGTCTCGATCTGTAACATCTAGCGGGCTAAATCGTTACTACCTGTTACAGATTGAGACATACCGTAGAAGGCCGCCCGAAAATCTCGATTTGTAACACCAAACCCGATTTTGACGGTCTACCTGTTACAGATTGAGATAAAACGGGCCCAAACCACCACAAAGGTGCCTGTCCCCTTTGTGGTGGCTGTTTAGAGCTGGCTGCGTAGGTAGTCAGCCATGTATGGAACGGCGAAGCGCACGTAGCCGCGGCGAGCCTGTTCGATCACGCCGGCGTCAATAAGGCGCCGGCGATACTTTTGCGCATAGTCGGGTGTGACCGACATTCGCTCGGCAATATCGGAGATGCGCGACGCGCCGTCTTTGTCGTCGGTCATCGCAGCGAGAAACGCGACGTCTTGATCAGATAGCGCGGCAAGCGTCGTTTCACAAACATCATTTTCGAAATCGACCTTGGACGCTTCGATGGCTCCGTCGATTTGCTCTTGTGCTACGCGCTCTCCGACCTTGCAGCGAGTGGCGATGTTATAGCCAATAAGTTGCAGCATATAGGGCGAACCTTGGGTCGCGTGAGCGGCGCGGAGGCGAAGGTCGCTTGGAATATCAAGGCCGAGCTCCTCAAAAGCCCGCTGATAATAGGCGTCGACATCTCCGACTGAAAGCGGATCGAGCGTGACCTTGCGAGCGCGGTTGAGAAATGTCAGCACGCGGTCATTGAGTGTTGCGCAGACGGCTCCCGGAAGGCCCGCCATGACGAGCGCGACGTTGAGTCGTTCGCCGACCAGCTCTTGATAGGCGGTGACGAGCTGCCTAATCTCGGGTGAATTTGCCTGGAGCTCATCGATAAGGATGAGGATGCCATGGCCCTGCTCGGTCAGTTTGCGCGCAAGCTGCGTGAGTTTAAACTGAAAGCTCTTGGTCTCCTGCACGTCTCGTGTGAACTCAAGACCGGCTGAGAAGCCGAAGACGCTCAGGCTGCCGCTCGTGAGTTTAGGAAGATGGCGTTTGTTGGCATAGGGCTCGCCTGCCTCTTGGATTTTTTCAACAATGCGCTCGAGCATATCCTCGGAGGCCACGGTAGGCGTGGCGACAACGAAGCCGAGCTTGCGTGCGCGATCGGCAAGTTCCCACAGAAGAACTGTCTTGCCACTGCCTCGCTGACCAAGCACGAGCATGGCTCGGTCGCGATTGCCCGGCTCCTGCTCAAGGCCGGATATGAATGTCGAAATTACCGTTTCGCGCCCGACTAGATAAGAGGGGCGATTTCCAAATGAGGGGGAGAAGATGGGTTCAGTCATAAGTCTCCTTTCCTTTTTTTCCTATTTTTTCCTTTCTTTCCTATTCAGTCAAATGGTCTGTCACCCGAAGGCGGCTACGTGGGCCTCGTCGGCAAGAACCTCGACATCACCTGCGACTAGGGGCTTTCCCCAACCACCACAAAGGTGCCTGTCCCCTTTGTGGTGGTTGGGGCTGGCGGGTATCAAGAAGTGTCAGGCGGGGCGGCTGCCGGGCCGCCGTGTGCGAAAAGAAGTGTCGGCCTGCGCCGCTGCCGTTGAGTAGCGCGCTGCTTGCGGGGATACTGAAGCCACGACAAACAGCGTGTGAAAGGATCGATGTATGGCTTTCCGTAAAGACTTCCTGTGGGGCGGCGCGACGGCTGCCAACCAGTGCGAGGGTGCCTACGACGTGGACGGGCGCGGCCTGGCCAACGTGGACGTGGCCCCGCACGGCCCCGAGCGCTATGCGGTGGTCTCCGGCCAGCGCAAAATGCTCGACTTCGAGGACGGCTATTACTACCCCGCGCAGACCGGCATCGATTTCTACCACCACTACAAGGAGGACATTGCCCTCTTTGCCGAGATGGGCTTTAAGACCTTCCGCATGAGCCTGGCCTGGACCCGTATCTTCCCCAACGGTGACGAGGCCGAGCCCAACGAGGCCGGCCTGGCCTTCTACGAGGACGTGTTCCGCGAGTGCCAAGCGCACGGCATCGAGCCGCTCGTGACCATCACGCACTTCGATTGCCCCGTCCACCTCATCAAGGAGTACGGCGGCTGGCGCAACCGCAAGCTCATCGACTTCTACAAGAACCTCGCGACCACGATCTTCACCCGCTACAAGGGCCTGGTGAAGTACTGGCTCACCTTCAACGAGATCAACATGATCTTGCACCTGCCGTTTATGGGTGCCGGCCTGGTCTTTGAGGAGGGCGAGAACAAGGAAGCCGTCGAGTACCTGGCCGCCCACAACGAGCTCGTCGCCAGCGCTTGGGCAACCAAGATTGCCCACGAGATCGACCCCGAGGTCAAGATCGGCTGCATGCTCGCCGCGGGCACCTACTATCCCTACAGCTGCCGTCCGGGCGACGTGCGTCAGGCGCAGCTCGACAACCAGAACAACTACTTCTTTGTCGACGTCCAGAGCCGCGGCTACTACCCGGCCTATGCGCTCAAGAAGCTCGAGCGCTTGGGCATCGACGTCGGAATGACTGATGAGGATCGCGAGATCCTGGCCGCCAACACCGTCGACTTCATCAGCTTTAGCTACTACAGCACCCGCTGCTCTGCCGGTGCCGACAACCCCGATGTCGAGAAGACCCAGGGCAACGCCTTCGCCGGCGCCAAGAACCCCTATCTGCAGGAGAGCCAGTGGGGCTGGGCTATCGATCCGCTGGGCTTCCGCATCACCCTCAACGACCTGTACGACCGCTATCAGAAGCCGCTGTTTGTGGTTGAGAACGGTCTGGGCGCCAAGGATGTTGTCGAGGAGGATGGCTCCATCAACGACGACTACCGTATCGACTACCTGCGCCAGCATATCGCCGCCATGCGCGATGCCGTGACCGAGGACGGCGTGGACCTTTTGGGCTACACCACCTGGGGCCCGATCGACCTCGTCTCTGCCGGCACCGGCGAGATGTCCAAGCGCTACGGCTTTATCTACGTCGACCGCGACGACGCGGGCAACGGCACCCTCAAGCGCTCCAAGAAGAAGAGCTTTGATTGGTATAAGAAGGTTATCGCCACCAACGGCGAAGACCTGGCCTAAGGGCACTGAGGCACTCAACCTTGGGGCTCCAACCCTCCTCGCGTACCTAAGTACGCTTCGTCGGGCTTGTCGCCCCCAATCTTGAGCACCTCAGGCCCTTAGGAGGTGGACCTGACCGCCGCATTTCGAAAGGCATGCTTTATAGCTTCCTAACCAAGGCGCCCGGCGAGCAGCTTATGCCCGCCGGGCGCTTTGTTAAAAGAAGTGAAAGAAAGCAAAAGAAGTTAAAGCTTGCAAAAGAAGTTAAAACTTGCAAAATTAGTGAAAGCAGGATAGAGCTGACGGGGGAGTGTTCCATGGATGTGCCCATTAATCCGTTTACGCCGACATTTGGCATCGTCCCGCCAATTATGGCCGGCCGCACGTATCTTATTAATGATGTTGTGCGAGCGCTCGACCGCGGCCCCGGCGATCCCAACTTGGCAACAATCTATGTTGGCGCACGAGGAACAGGTAAAACGGCCCTGCTCTCATACCTTAGCTCCGAGGCGCAAAGGCATGGTTGGATTTCGGTTGGCGTGGCTGCTGCTCCTGGAATGCTGGAAGACATTTACGAGCAAACGCGTGAAGTTGCGGCTGAATATATCGATAGCGGCTTAAATCCTAGGCTCAGAGGTTTGAGTGTGGGCCAGCTATTTAGCGTGGAATGGGAGCCGGAGCAGGCACCTTCGGCAAACTGGCGCACGCGGATGACTCGCCTTATAAAAGCTTTGGACAAATATGACATCGGTTTGCTGTTCACGATCGATGAGGTGTCGGCTTCGTTCGATGAAATGATTAGTTTTGCCTCTACGTACCAGATGTTTGTGCGCGAAGGCCGACGTGTGGGAGTGCTGATGGCGGGGCTGCCGCATCAGGTGTCAATGCTGCTGCGCAACCAGTCCGTTTCATTTTTGCGTCGATCAGTTCAGCACCACTTGGGGAATATTAGCGACAAGGAAATTGCCGTTGCATTGAAGGAGACCATCGAGGGCGGTGGCAGGCGCGTGAGTGCTGACGGCCTTCAGAAGATGGTAGATGCCATCGGCGGTTTTCCGTTTCTTATGCAGCTCGTCGGTTTCCGCTCTTGGGATATACGGCCTCAGGCAGAAGAGATAACCGCCCAAGATGCTGCAAGGGGCATTGCGCTTGCGCGTTCTGACATGGAGCAGCGCGTGTTGGCGCCGACGTATTACGAACTGTCCGAAGGCGATAAAGCGTTCTTGGAGGCAATGCTTGCAGACGGGGGCGAGAGCAAGATTGCGGACGTTGCAGAGCGAATGGGCGTAAAGAGCAATTATGCGTCGCAATACCGCGCTCGCCTGATTGAGCAAGGGATTATTGGTGAGCGCGGCCGAGGAAGGGTTGGCTTTGACCTTCCGTATTTTAAGGAATACCTAGAGGAGACCCTCGCTGTCGATTAGTCATTGGGGGACGTTCTTGTTTGACTGGTCGTTTAAGAACGTCCCCAATGACTACTTGCCTAATTATCACCATTGTTTACCAGCGCGTTTAACCGAATTTACAGTTACCAATTAACCAAATATCAATTCTTTGGTTAACCATATTTACGCATTTCAATTAACGAAACAGATTAAACATGTACTGTTTGAGTTGGCACTTGGGGACGTTCCTTTTCTGTCGGCACCTGGGGACACTCCTGAGAGGTAGTCATTGGGGACGTTCTTAAACGACCAGTCGTCAGGGACACTCCTTGCGCGCCTTGCCGTCTGCGGATTTTGGGACATGCGGCCCGATTTTTGGGCCCATCTGTCGGTACACTAAAGGCACTATGGGTACCCGCGAGCGACATATCGGTCACGCGGCCGCCCGATCCGCACCCGCGGCGGATCCCAGGGGCGGCAAGCTCTTTGCCATGCCGCGATTCCTTGTTGGCATATCGCATCGTGTATACCGCCGTCGCGTCTTTGCTATCGCCGGCGCCATCACCGCGTTGTTCCTTATGCTTTTAGTGGTCTTGCCGGCGCTGTTCGCCTCGGACCCCAAGCTTTCCAACACCGTGCCCGTCTATGGTGAGGTGTCCAAAGAGGTCGCGGACGAGCTCGCCCATACGAGCTCCTTTCCGCTACTTGTCGCCGCAGTCACGTTTTCAATCTGGGGCGTTCTCGCTTACCTGCGCTGCCTGGACTATATGTTGCGCCGCCGCCTTGTTGCTATCGCTGCCATCTGCCCCCTGTGGATGATCGAGGTCATCTTTAAGTACAACTCATTCACGCCAACTTACGCCACGCTGCTTTGGTACCTGTACTACGTGCCCATGACGCTCATCCCGCTGCTCTTTCAGCTATGCGGCATGCGCCTCGTGGGCGTGGAGCAACATCGCGCGGGCCGCCGCTACCGCACGGCCTTGTGGATTGCGGCAGCCCTGCTTATCGCGTTTGTGCTAACCAACGATGCGCACCGGCAGATATTCCACTTTGACCGCGCAAGCGAAACCTGGAGCAACGACTACACGTATGGCTGGGGTTACTTTGTCTTTCTGGCGTGGACGGCTTTCAACGTCGTTGCCTTTTTTGTCCTGGTGGGACGGTCCTCGTCTTATAGAATCCAGCGCTTTTCAGGCACGGCAGCACTCGTGTTGCTGGGCGGCGCGTTCTTTGCCGCTTCGTATGCCCTGCGTGTGCCCTGGGCGTGGAAACTCAACTTTTCGCTGGTCTATTGCGTGCTGTGCGTGGTAACACTCGAGATTTGCCTCGATTGTGGCGTTATCCCGTCGTATCACGATATCGCCGGCATCTTCGATACCCTGCCGCTCGATCTCAAGGTTCTGACGCGCGACTTGCAGGTGGCATATGCCACGCCGATGTCGGGACCAATCACGCCAGATGTGCGCGAAGAGCTTCGTGCGCAGGAGTACGGGCGTGCCCACGCCTTTACCGTGGCGTCTGCCCCCGATGTGATGTATCGAGCTTTTCCGCTGCTGGGCGGGTCGGCTCTCCTTGCCCAGGAGGTCTCGGAACTCAACGAGCTCAATCGCGAGCTGGCGTATCGGCGTATGGAGCTGCAACGTCAAAACGAACTGCTCGCGGCCGACTATGACCTTAAGGCGCATTTGGCAGACCAGGAGGCCGAGGCGCTGCTGGTTCAAGATGTGGACCGGGCGCTTGCCCGCGCGCTCGATGAGATGTACAGCCTGCTGAGCTCGCTGCCTCCGCTTACCGACGAGGCATCCTCGCATGAGCGTTACCGCATGCTGCAGTGCGCCAAAATGCTCGTTGCCTATTGCAAGCGCAAAGGGTCGCTCACGTTGGCGCAACACGAGGAGAGCGGCTTTGACCGCGACCGTATTCAGCTGATTGCCAACGAGCTCGCAAGCGATCTGCGCACCATCGATGTCGACTGCGCCTCGATTGTCGCCATACGCCGCCCACTGCACGCCAGTACGGTAAGCGCCCTGTACGACTGCGTGTATGACTTTGCGTTTTTTGCCTACACCACCGACCATCCGGCGCTTATGTATCACTTGGGCGACCATGACCGGTGCAGTGTCGAGCTGCGCGCCACGCTTTTTTCCAACGATGATGAAGATCTTTCGCAGACGCCCGCTGCACAAGAGCTCGAAAGCGCTCTGCAAGGGCGCAACGTGGCATACCGCCTTGAGGGCGAGCCCGGCCAGCTGCGCATGATCGTCTTGATGCCGCGGACGGGTGAGTGACCATGCAGATTCCGCTTATCCTTCCTCAGATTGTTGCGCTCGACGTTGTCTTTGCCCTGGCTGCGTGTCTGCAGACGATCCACGTCCCGCTCATCGCGTCGCGCCGCTCGTCCTATAACCGTAAGGTGATTTGCGCCTACGAGGCGAGCCTTGTGCTTCACCTGATGATTTCGGCGCTCATCTTATTCGCGTCGTCTGGCTCGTATCTGGTGGCGCCGCTTGATGTTTGCGCCAGGGCAATGGGCGGAGTGCTGTGGCTCAATGCCGCGATCTTTGCCTATGGCGTGGTCCTTATGGTGCACTATCGTCGCCCTGTCATGCTGGCCGAGCTGCTGCTTGTTGTCGCCGTTACACCGCCGGTGGTTTTTGCCATGGGCTCGGCGTGGGCCGTTGTCCTTATCGCAGAGGGAGCGTTCTTCCTGTTCCGCTCCATCGCAGCGCTTTTGATGGACGTCCGTAACCGCCAGGAGGACATCACCGCGTTCTCGACGATTGAAACCATCAACGTGATTCCCGTGGGCATTCTGTATTTAGACCCGAGGGGCCATCCGCTGCTCATGAACCGCTGCATGCGCAAAAACCTGGTGGAGCTTCATATGCCCACCGACCTAGGCGATATGAGCGGTACATGGAACGACCTGCGCAAACTCAGTATGCAAATGCCCGAAAGCAGCCAGAGCCGCGTGCGCATCAATTTAGACCGCTTTGGTGAGGCGCGCGTTGTGGTCGAGGTTTCTCCCGCCGAGATTCGCCTGTTTGTGTGCGATGACGTTATGGTCTCGGGCCGTTCGTTCGAGCGCATAATCGGTCTGGATGTGACAGAGTATGCGCATGCGCATGACCGCCTGGCGCAGGCCAACCACCTGCTTGAGCTTGCGGGCAAAGAGCTCCAGGCTCAGATCGAAGAAGTCAAAAAAGTTGCCGACAACGCGGCTTATCTGCGCATGCGTGCCCGCGTTCACGATGTGATCGGCCAGCGCCTGTCTATCCTCCATCGCTATCTGGAGGAGGGGCGTTTGGACGACGAGTCGCTCGAGCAGATTGACCCGTTGCTGCGCTCAATCGCCGCCGATCTGCGCCGTGGCGGTGCCGGCGAGCCTTCGGAGCAGCTGGGCGATATCGTCCACGCCTTCGGCCTGGTGAGCGTGCAGATCGATGTCGAGGGTGCACTGCCCCAGGATGCACGTGTCGCCGCAGCATTCTTGCAGATTATCCGCGAAGCCTCGACCAATGCTACCAAGCATGCGCAGGCACATCAGGTCCACGTGCGCCTGTGGCAGGAGGGGACGGATGCTGGTGCCGTCGCGCACATGACTATTTCTAACGACGGGTCCCCAGCCCCCGTATCGTATCGCGAAGGAACGGGTATCCCAGGTATGAGGCGTGTCGCGCAAGATCTGGGCGGCAGCTTGGAAGTCCGCCCCGCCCCGCCCTTTACGCTTGCGGTATCCATTCCGCTGCACTCCAACGCCGCGGTCCAAAGGAGAAGCTCATGATCCGCGTGCTCATCGTCGAAGACCAGGCCATCTTGCGCGAGGGTCTCGCACGCTCCGTTGGCGACCAGTCCGATATGACCGTTGTCGCCGCGATAGCCGATGCTTCCGAAGCCCTCGATGTCGTGCTCAAGGAGCGCCCGGACATGATACTGATGGACGTGTGCACCGAGCACGATTCCAATGGCATCGTGGCGGCAGCGCGTATTAAAGAGGAACTGCCCGAGTGCCGTATCATCATTATGACGGGTATGCCCGAGATCACCTTTGTCGATCAGGCGCGCGAGGCGGGCGTCGATAGCTTTGTGTACAAGAATGTCGGTATCGACGAGCTGTTTGGCGTGATGCGCTCCACGCTGGCGGGCTACTGCACGTTTCCCAAACCGCCCGAGAGCATTTTCTCGGGCACGGCGGCCCTCGATGATGTTGAGCTGTCGATTTTGCGCCTTGCCTGCGAGGGCAAGAGTCGTCGCGAGATCGCGGCCGAGCTGTTTATGAGCGAGGGCACCGTCAAGCGCCGCATCTCGGAGATTCTGAGCAAGACCGGCTACGACAATATCATGCGCCTGGCCGTGCATGCGGTGACCGAGGGCAGCATCGTCCCCAATATGGAGCGTCCGTAATCGATGCTCTCGACCGCGCTTCGACGCTAAAAAGCAGGCCGCCCGCCGCATCGCACCTGGAATCGGCGGGCGGCCTGTTTGCGTGGGCAGAGCGTTGCGACGCAAAGCGACGGGGCCGCAGAATCATTTCCTGCGGCCCCGTCTGGTACGCGCGCGGGTTTGTCCGCCAATCCGCGGCTGTTGATGTCTGTCGCTACGCGATGGTTGCGCTGTAGGAAGCGACATCCTCGTAGGAATCGGTCAGGTAGGCGTCGATGCCGATGGTCGTGTTGACTAGGCTGTCGAAGCTGTCAAGCGTGCCCTTCGAGAAGGTGAACTCTTCGGTGGCGTTGGTGCCGGGCATCAGGTGGGCCGAGAACCAGGCTTCCTTCATGGTGCCGTTGACGTTTGTCTTGCCGGTGGGGGCGTAGAAGGTCAGGTCCTTGTCGCTCTTGTTGACGATGTTGACGACAAAGCCGATGTCGCCCCAGTCGTCCTGGAACTTCTCGGTGATGGTGATGGTGCACAGGTCGTCATCGGCGACAGTGACGGCGGGGGAGATTTCGACGCTCTGGACATCGCCGTCTTCGACGGCCTCCTCGACTTCCTCTTCCTTCTCGGCGGCCTCGCGATCCTTCTTCACGGTACCGGACAGGTCCTTATCGGACTTGCTAAAGATGAGCTTGTCCTCGCCGTCCTCAAGGACAAGCTTGCCGTCCTCGAGCTTCACGTCGGTCGTCTCCTTGTCGACGGTGATACTCGCGGTGGTAGCGTCCTTGGCCTCCCACTTTAGGTCGGAAACTTCGGAGAACAAATCGAGGCTGCCCGTGCCGTCTTCGTCCAGGACCAAGATGCAGCTGATGCCCCATTCCTCGAACATATCCATATACTCATCGGTCAGCTCTTCGCCCTCCGTGGTTCCACCCGAGAGCTTCCAGCTGCCGACAAAGTTGGCCTTGGGGTCTTTGCCGCCGCCGCAGCCCGTGAGGGCAAAGGCGAGCGCCAAGACGCATGTCAGAAATGCGAGTGCGGACTTTTTGAACGTTGTCTTCATGGTGTCCTCCTTCTTGTGTGAAAACCCATAGAAGCAAATGCGGGGGTGGCGGATCCCCCGCCAATTACCAGATAAAGGGGTTAGGGCCTAGGCGTTCCGCAGTTGCTGCAGAACTTGCCGCCGTTTTCGCTACCGCAGTTGGGGCAGAACCACTTGGCCGGCGCCGGGGCGGGTGCGGGACTGCCGCACTCGGAGCAGAACTTGCCGGTGTTGGTGGCGCCGCAGCTGCAGGTCCACGTGCCGGCCGCAGGTGCGGCGGGAGCCGGTGCGGGAGCGGGTGCCGGAGCCGGCTGCGGGGCGGCCTGCTGCTGCGCCTGGCCGGCGGCGAACAGCTGGCTGGCGTTCATGCCGCCCATGCCACCTGCCATGCCCATGCCCATAAAGCCTGCCATCGCGCCGTTGGGGTTGGCCGCCGCGGCACGCATCGCGTCGCTCTGGGCGCTGGCGATGTTGGCGGCCGCCATGGTGGGGTCGCGCATGACCGCTGCCTTCTGCAGATCCTTGATCATCTGCTCGTCTTCTTGCGAGGCGGCGATGGAGTTAACGCCAAAGCTCACGATCTCGACGCCGCGCAGGTCACGCCAGTCGGCAGAGAGAACCTCGTTGAGCGCGCGGGCGAGCTCGGTGGTGTGGCCGGGGATGGCGCTGTAGCGGATGCCCATCTCCGAGATCTTGGCAAAGGCGGGCTGCAAGGCGGTGAGCAGCTCGGACTTAAGCTGGCTGTCGATCTTGTCGCGCGTGTAACTATCGGTCACGTTGCCGCATACGTTGGTGTAGAACAGCAGCGGGTTGGTGATGCGGTACGAATACTCGCCGTTGCAGCGCACGGAGATATCGACGTCCAGGCCAATGTTGTTATCGACCACGCGGAAGGGTACGGGCGAGGCGGTGCCGTACTTGTTGCCGATGATCTCCTTGGTGTTGATGAAGTAGACGCGCTGGTCCTTGCCCGCGTCGCCGCCAAAGGTAAAGCGGCTGCCGATATTGGCGAAGGTCTCCTTGATGGAATCGCCCAGGTTGCCGCTAAAGACGCTCGGCTCGCTGCCGGTATCGAAGACGAACTCACCGGGCTCCAGCGCGACTTCGATGATCTTGCCGTTTTGCACCACGAGCATGCCCTGGCCGTCGTTGACGGCGATGACCGAGCCGTTGGAGATGACGTTGTCCTCGCCGCGCGTGTTGGAGCTGCGGCCACCGGTACGTTTGCTGCCCTTGCAGGCCAAGACGTCAGCAGGCATCGATTCGCAGTAGATAAATTCCTTCCACTGGTCGGCCATGACGCCGCCGGCAGCTCCCAATCCAGCTTTCAAGAGTCCCATGGTGATCTTCCTTTCTCGTCAAAGGCCGGGTGGTATTGGTTAGATTGCTTAGTCGTCCTTGTCGTCTTTCATGACAACGGTGGTCTCGGTGTGGCTGAAGGTGTCGTGCTTCTCGGTAAGGTCGAGCTCGCCGCAGTACTCGTCGGCGTGGGTGGCCTCGTTGGCCGTCTTGAGCTGGCCTACCAGTAGCACGTCTCCGATAATCACGATGATCAGCGGCGCGATGATGTTGATGAGGATGCCTTCGATGTCAAAGGTGAGGTAATTCGGATCGAAGGCGTTCTCACCCATAAAGAGAATCTGGGAGAGGATAAATCCGATCACAAAGAACAGCACCGAGGCAACAGCGAGCTTGGGCTTGGAGCAGGGAAGCTCGCCGACCATGCGGCCGGTCTGGCCGTTCATGGCAAACAGGTAGCGCTTGCCGTTCCATGAGGTGGAAAGCATCCAGACGGGGAACAGAGCGTAGTCACTGTCTTCCCAGGTGTAATCGAGCTGCTTGCTTTCAACCGTGGCGTCGTCATATTCGTCGACGACAGTCTCACGCAGGGCCGAGACCGTGCTTTCTTCCATACGGCGCTCGGCGCGCGCCTTACAGGCCTCGCAATCCTCGTCGTAGCGGTTGGCGATGTAACCGGGCATGTAGGCGACCGAGAACGGACGCAGAGCCTCGTAATCAAACGGCTCGATGGCATCCATATGGCCGTCGGGCATCTTGGTCGATCCATCAACGGGCACGCGCTCAAACGAGATATTGCCCTTGCGGTATGCGTCGTAGTGGTCGATGGTCGTCACCGTGCGGTCGGATTCCTCGCGCACGGTCTCATTGGTCGCATCAAAGCGCACTTCGCCGTCCACGCGGGCGCCGTAGAGCCAAAACGGCACGTAGACGCCTTGAACCTCGTCGATGTGGTTGCCGGTGACAAAGCTCTTGGGTAGCAAGATCTTGCCCTTGTAATGCTCCTTGAGCGCCGCCAGCGCGTCGTCGCGCTCGAGCTTAAACGGAATCACCAGGTCGGGGGAGAAGTCTCCCGAGAGCTGGCCGGGTGCCACGACGGAGTTGCCGCAGTAGGGACAGGTGGTAACGGCGACCGTGCCGTCCGAGACCAGCTCGGCGCCGCACGACGAGCAGATATAGCCGGCGTTTTGGGCAAGCTCCTGTACCGCGTCGTCGACAGCGGGCTTGGACGCCGTGGCCGCAGCGTCGGCTTTGGCATCCGCCTTGCCCTGGCGCTCGCGATAGAGAGCCTCGACCTCTTCGACTTCAAAGCGCGAATCGCAGTAGTCGCAGACGAGCTTTTGCTCGGCGCTGGCAAAGTGAAGGGGGCCGCCACACGCAGGGCACTGATAGTTGACGCTCTCGAAGGCCATGATCGGTCCTTTCTGCGCCGGGGACTATGCGCCGATGGCGCCGCCGCAGTATTCGCAGCGCCCACTGGCATCGGGAATCGTGGTTGCACCACAGAAGGGACAGGTGACTGCAGTCTTGGGAGCCTTGGCGGCCGCGACGCTATCGCGCGTCTCCTGGCGCAGCTGCACCAGCGCGTCGCGGACTTCGGTTGCCTGGCGCTTGGCCTCGCGGTACTCAACGGATCCGCGCTGCTCGATGGTGGAGTCGTTCACGCGCAGGCCGATCTCGGTAAAGTACGGCGTGTTGACGTGGATGGTCAGGTTAAAGTCGTAATCCAGGTCGTAGCGCGGCGGGTCGTAGCTCTTGCGCTCGCCGTCCTCGGTTTCGCGATAGACCTCGGTGCGATGCTCGTCGATGTCCATGTCGCAGCCGAGTACCTGCGAGAACTCGATGATGTCGGGATTGGCGTCGCGCCAGCGGCTCTGCGAGGTAATGATCAGCAGCCCCGCGTCCTCGTCGAGCATGATGTTGGTGCGTCCGGCAGAAAGCGTGCGCGTGGGGTTGAACGACGCCAGGCGTTCGGCATTGGCCTCGCGGTAGGCGAGCTGCTCGCGGATGTCGTCTGCGGTGCTGGAGCGCCAGCCGCTAAAGAAGGGGGAGAGCTTGCCGGCGCACTCTTTGCACAGGTAGCCTTCGTTGATCTTGGTCTTTCCCAAAAGACCCAGCTCGGTACCGCAAATCGCGCATTCTTTCTTCTCGAACATCTTGTCAAAGAAGCCCATGGCTGCCTCCCATCAACTGGTAGCGTGTGTCACTTTTGATGATGGGTGAGTGCGCGGCCTTTCACGATACCCAAGCGGCTCAAGAAGTCTCCACAACTGGGACACATGGCCCATTTTGGGCAGTCATCGGGGACGTTCTTAAACGACTAGTCGCCGGGGACACTCTTTGCCAAAGGGTGGCACTTGGGGACGTTCCTTTCTGCCGGCACCTGGGGACACTCCTTGTGGGGGGCTCTTCTCGAGAGACAGGTTGGTTATGGCCCCACCCGCTGTCGGAAATTCGATCAACGCTTTCTAAAAATGTTCAATAGAGGTCAATTCCAATTGAGATTATGTTGAAATATATAAATACTCAATTGGAATTTTGCAGTTATCCCAGTTAAAATAGGAAAAGGGAGGCAAGTTATGCTCAAGCGTAAAATAATCGAGAAAATTGAAAGCTGGAAACAGACTAAAACCGGGCAGGGACTGCTTATTACCGGTGCTCGACAAGTTGGCAAAACAAGCGCTGTCGAGCAGTTCGCCCGTGACAACTATAGAAGCTTCCTGAAAATCGACTTCGTGGAGAGACCCGACGCGGTCGAGCTCATAGGGGAGGCAAGGAGCCTCGATGACCTCATTGTGAGAATCACCGCACTGGCTTCATCGCCCATCGCTTCGGATACAAAGACGCTTCTGTTTTTTGATGAGGTGCAGCGTTGCGGAGACGCCATCACCTGGATGCGTTATCTTGCGCAAGACGATCGTTTCGATGTCATTTACTCCGGCTCCATGCTCGGGATTGAGGCGTTCCATTTTCGGTCGTTGCCGGTAGGTACTATCGATATCCTCGAGATGTTTCCCATGGATTTCGAGGAATTCTCCTGGGCTCTGGGAGTCGACGAATCATTATGGGATGTCGTTCGTGCCTGTTATCGCAAACGGGAACAAGTGCCTCCGTTTATTCATGAACGGTTGATCGAGACGTATTATCGGTATGTCCTTGTGGGTGGCATGCCTGAGGCCGTTCAGCTGTTCGTCTCAACTCATGATACACAGGCGATGCGCGCTCGTCAGCAGGGCATTCTCGAAGCATATCGCGCAGATATCGCACGGTACGCCGAAGCCCCCGCGCATGCTCAACGGATCAGGACGATCTACGATGCCATGCCCGCGCAGCTCAATAAAGAGAACAAGCGCTTTCTCGTTACCGGGATAGACAAGCGGAAACGATTTTTGGATTTGCAGCCTGATTTTGACTGGCTTGTTAATGCGGGCGTTGCGATCCCGGTTAAGAGGGTGAGCGAGCCCATGTTCCCCTTGGGTCTCTCGCGGGAAGACAGTTTTTTCAAGTTCTACCTGAGCGATGTGGGGCTGCTGTTCTCTACTTTTTCTCCCGCTGATGTCGAGGCCATTGTTGCGCAGCGGGAATCGATCAACTTTGGGCAGGCTTTTGAGAATGCGGTCGCCCAGGAACTGCGCGCATGCGGCTACTCTTCGTTGTTCTACTTTAACGCGGCCAAGGTTGGAGAAGTCGATTTTATTATCGAGGATAAGCGGAGCCCCGTCGTTTTGCCTATCGAGGTCAAATCGGGTAGGTACAGCACAAAGCACGTTGCCCTCGATCGCCTGATGAGCGTTGAAAACTATGGATTGGCTCGGGCGGTCGTGCTTCACCGGGACAACGTGGTGGATGGAAAGGCGATATTGTATTTGCCCCTATATATGGCGGGCCTGCTAAAAGAAATGCCATAGATGAAGGGTTGAGAGCTCTAGGGTAGTCATTGGGGACGTTCTTAAACGACTGGTCGCCGGGGACACTCTTTGCCGAGCAAGCAGTCCACGTCGTGCTCCTTCTGGGACAGACGGCTCAAAAACGCTGCACGCCGTGGACTACTGGGGTCAAATTCGCGGCATTTCGAGCTTGGCTTCGTTATCGGGACTGATTCTTTATTAAAATTGAAATCCAAACAGTTGAGCGGCGGGGGGGGGGATTCATGAGAGGCATGGGAGACACAGCCGCATACTTACGTCGGGGCATTCGGGAGATTATATGCCTAGCGCTGTTCTATTTTACGTATTTGGCTGGCGAGTATCTTTTTGACGTGCGCGTTGCCGAGTTTGTGCCGCCGAGCGAGGTCGTTGTCTACGAGAGCTTCATCGTCGGCGCGAGCGCAATCGGCTTTCTTGTGCGTCCCCTTCTGCACTACCGCCGTCCCCGTGCGATCGATACGACAAGCGACATCGCGGGCGTGTTGCTGGCATCGGCGTTGCTGCTGTTGATGATGGCGGCTCAATTTGAGATGCTCATTGCCGGCGGGTTGCTGACGTTCTGCACACTGGGCTACTGCGGATCGACCGCCCATGCCAACTTTGCGCGACGCTTTGCACGGACGCCGTATTTGGCGCGTGTTGGCACTTTCGTATGCTTTGGGCGTTTTGCTGCAGGTGCTCAACCATATGGTGATGCCTGCGGGGATTCCGCAGCAGTTTGTTCTTGTTGCCTGTGCGGTTGCGCAGGTGGTACTGCTCCACAACGTCCGTCGCGCCAAGCTACACGGTGAGCCTGAGGTTGGGCGCGAGTCCGATATCGCCGAGCTTTCGGTGGATGCGTCGGAATTTGGCGCCAAGTGGCAAGACGATTCTGAATCAACGGCGGCTTTTCGGCGCGCCGTGGTGCGTCTGACGGTCGCAACCGCCTGCCTTACCGGTGTGTTTGCCGCCCTCAATGCAGGGCTCACGACCTCGCATGCCGCCGGGGCCATCGATTTGGGCGATTGGCCGCGCCTGTTGATGGCGGCGAGCGCTCTAGCTGCCGGCGCCTTGTTTGACCTGCACGGTCGTTCGTATATGAACATCACCATGACTTGCACTGCCATGTTGTCCACGCTTTCGTTCTTTGTCTTGCTCGTCGACGGCAATGGCGGCAATGTGCTTGCGGCCATGGCGATTTTCTATCTGGGTTCGGGCTTCTTCGTGGTGTTTTTTACGACGAAATTTGCTGCCATTTCGGTTTATGCGCACTGGTCGTATCTGTGGCCGTGCATGGGTCGTGTCATCAGCAACATTTGCGCGATGCTCGTGACGGCGCCGGCGGTGGCGATTATCTCGAGCCAGAACGTGCTGCTGGCGGTGGGTGCGGTGCTCGTACTGTTTGTGGGCATTGCGATTTCGCTGCTGGGACAGTTTGGGCATCGGGCAGATGACGCTGCGGTGCCCGGCGAGCTGGCGTTTGCTGCCGATGATCTTGGCGCGGATCGCGCGTCTGCTCAGAGCGAGCCCGCTTCCGCGGAGGTGCCGGAGCTCACGCTCGACGAACGTCTCCATGCCTTTGTCGCCGCCTTTGAGCTTACAGAGCGCGAGCGCGATACTTTGGAGGCCTTGGTCGCATCGCACGAGAGCGTTCAGGATATCGCTGCAACGCTCTTCCTTTCGCGCTCTACGCTCTACCGTCATATCGCCTCAATCAACAAAAAGACCGGTGCCGCCTCGCGCGTGGCCCTCATTAACTTCTTCTGGTCCTGGACGCCTCAAGACTAGCTAATTTGGGACGGGGCTTTTTTAGCTGTTTTGGGCCGCTGCGGCCAGCAGGGGTGGGTCGCGACGGCCCAGACATTCTTGACGATGGTGCCGGCAACGCTACAGCAGCTCGCCGTGGCGGGCGATGTAGCGGCGCTTGGCCAGCTGGGTGAGCGCGATGTAGGAGCCGACGATGCCGATGAGCAGCGCGAAGAAGCTCGTTGGCAGCGGCATGAGCCCCAGTGCATCGGCGATGGGGCTTGCCGGCAGCCAAGTGACGAGCGCCAGGCCCAGCACGGTGAGAACGCACAGCGCGGGCGCGGCGTGGTCGCGCGGGCTCGGCAGGCGCGGGGAGCGCAGCATGTGGATCACGAGCGTCTGCGACCACATGGACTCGACAAACCAGCCACTCTGGAAGAGCGCCGCAAAGGTCGCCATACCCGCGACGTCGCCCGCGGCGGCAAGCTCGGACCAGCTTGCGCCCACGGCGGCGGGGCACACCACAAAGAAGAGCGCGGCGAAGGTCACGATGTCAAACAGCGAGCTCACGGGGCCCAGCTCGAGCATGAAGCCCTTGATGGACGCAGCGTCCCAAGCGCGCGGGCGGGCAGTCCAGGCGTTGTCGACGGTGTCCCACGGCAGTGCGATGCACACGATCTCGTAGACCAGCGACAGCAGCACCAGCTGCAGAGCGCTCATGGGCAAAAACGGCAAGAACAGGCTCGCAGCGGTTACGGACAGCACGTTGCCAAAGTTGGAGCTCACCGTGGTCTTGAGGTACTTGAGCAGGTTGCCGTAGGTGCGGCGGCCTTCGATGATGCCGCGCTCGAGCACGCCCAGGTCCTTTTGGAGCAAGATGATATCGGCGGATTCCTTGGCGATATCGACGGCGGAGTCGACCGAGATGCCGCAGTCGCTCGCACGCATCGCGGCGGCGTCGTTGATGCCGTCGCCCATAAAGCCCACGGTGTGGCCGAGCAACTCGCGCATGACGCGCACCAGGCGCGCCTTCTGCAGCGGCGAGAGCTTGGCGAAGAGATGGGTGCTCTCGGCGCGCTCGGCAAGCTCGGCGTCGTCGAGCGCATCGATCTCGGAGCCCAGCAAGACGTTGCTCGCGTCGATGCCGATCTGCTCGCAGACGGTGGCGGCGACACGGTCATTGTCGCCGGTCAGGACCTTAACGGCGACGCCCTTGGCCTCGAGGGTGGCGACGGCGCCCGCGGCACTTGCTTTGGGCGGATCGAGGAAGGCCAAAAAGCCCATCAGCACCATGTCGCACTCGTCGGCGATGCCAAACTCGCCCACGCAGCGCGGATCGGTCTTCTGCGCCACAGCAATTACGCGCAGGCCCTCGGCGTTAAGCCCAGCGACCTGCTTGCGAATCTGGGCGAGCTTCTCGTCGGTGAGCGGCTGAGCGATGCCATCGACCTCGACAAAGGAGCAGATCTCGAGCATCTCCTCGGCAGCTCCCTTGGTAACCATCTGGGTTTTGCCTTGGGCGTCGGCTACAACTACGCTCAGGCGACGGCGCGAGAAATCGAAGGGCACCTCGTCGACCTTGGCATAGCGGTCACGCAGGCTCTGGCCCAGCATGGAATCGGGCGCGACGGTCGAGGGCGTCACGTCGGCGCGGTCGATGACGGCCAGGTCGATAAGGTTCTTGAGGCCAGTCTGGAAGAAGCTGTTCAAAAACGCATGGCGCAGCACGCGTGCGTCCTCGTTGCCGTTGGTGTTGAGGTAGCGCTCGAGCACGATGCGGTCTTCGGTGAGGGTGCCGGTCTTGTCGCAGCACAGGACGTCCATCGCGCCGAGGTTTTGGATCGCCGGCAGTTCCTTGACGATAACCTGACGACGGGCGAGGTCCTTGGCGCCCTGCGACAGGCTCGTGGTCACGATGACGGGAAGCATCTGCGGCGTGATGCCCACGGCCACGCTCGTGGCGAACAGCAGCGCGTCGATGACGTTGCCCTTGGTGGCGGCGTTGATGGCAAAGACGGCCGGCGCCATAACGAGCATGAGGCGTACGAGCAGCATGGAGACGCTCGAGACGCCGCGGTCAAACGCGCTCTTCTCGACGCGCCCGTTGAGCATCTTGGCGATGCCGCCCAGGTAAGTGTCCGAGCCGGTGGCAACGACAAGCGCCATGGCGGTGCCGTTTTGCACGGAGGTGCCGGTAAAGACGATGTTCTTGCAGGCAGAGAGTGGCAGCGCAGAGCCGTCGGCGCCCTCGACGACGGTGATGGCAGCGGTCTTCTCGACGGCCTCGCTCTCGCCGGTGAGCGCGGACTCGATCACAAATAGGTCGCGCGCGGTGATGACGCGGGCATCGGCCGGCACCATATCTCCGGCAGAGAGGCGGATCACATCACCGGGGACGAGCTCGTCGAAGGGGATCTCGACGCGCTCACCGTCGCGCAGGGCACAGCAGGTGTTGGAGACCAGGTCCTTGAGGGCCTCGGCCGCATTGCCGCTGCGGGCTTCTTGGATAAACTTCATACCGCCCGATACCAGCAACATGATGCCGATGACGATGACCGTGGAGGGGTCACGCTGCAGCTCGGGCACGGCGAGCACGTCGATGTAGAGCGAGACCAGTGCGAGGGCGGCGAGGATGCCAGCGAAGGGATCGACGAACGCGTCGGCGATGCGGCGGGCGAGCGTCTTGGTCGGCGCTTCGATGGTGTTGGGGCCGACGGCGCTCAGGCGCTCGGCGGCGTGCTCGGCGGTGAGGCCGTTTGCCGTGGCGTCAAGCAGTACGAGAGTGTCCTCAGCACAATGGGTGGCGGCGAATATGGTGTTCTTGGACAGGCCGGCGTGGGCGGCAGGGCGCGCCGTGCGGCGGCGCTTGGAGATAGCTTCGAGTACCGTAGCGGTTTTGAGCATCAGCATAGGGTCCTCCTTGTTGAAGGGAGTTAGCGTACGTGTCGAATTTGCTTTAAAAAACCTAGATGTCGCTCACGTCATACTCGCGAACCACCACAAAGGGGACAGGCACCTTTGTGGCGGTTTTGACGATCGGTTCGTGGCGCTTATGCGAATACGGAATCCTCGCGGCGTGCCGAGGGCGACATGCAGGTTTTTCGACTATGACTGCCTTCCATGGCACACCTCCTTATGGACGGGCGCAGCGCGCTTTGGGTATCTCGTACCCGTTTTAATCCGCCCGTATTCTTGATGAGGGGGTTTGACATGTCAACCCCCATTGTTCGGAAAACCGTTGCCCCTGACAAAGCCTTTACAGAATGCCGTGGCCTCAAAGCGCGCCCGCATCGACGCTTCGCCTGCGCTAAACTGGAAGGCACGTACGCGATTACGAGAGGAGCCCGCATGGAGGCTTACAAGCAAGAGTTCATCAAGTTCATGGTCGAGTCCGACGTTCTTAAGTTTGGCAGCTTTACGCTCAAGAGTGGCCGTCAGTCCCCGTTCTTTATGAACGCCGGCGCTTACGTGACGGGCTATCAGCTCAAGAAGCTGGGCGAGTATTACGCCCAGGCCATCCACGATAATTTTGGCGACGACTTTGATGTGCTGTTTGGACCGGCCTACAAGGGTATTCCGCTGGCCGTCGTGACCGCCATTGCCTACCACGAGCTGTACGGCAAGGAGGTCAAGTACTGCTGCGACCGCAAGGAGGCCAAGGACCACGGCGCCGATAAGGGCAACCTGCTGGGCTATGAGCCCCAGGACGGCGACCGCGTGGTCATGGTCGAGGACGTCACCACCAGCGGTAAGTCCATCGACGAGACCTATCCCAAGGTCAAGGCTGCTGCCGATGTCGAGATCAAGGGCCTGATCGTGTCCCTCAACCGCATGGAGGTCGGCAAGGGTGGCGTGACCACCGCGCAGAAGGAGATCGAGGCCAAGTACGGTTTCCCCGTCGCGAGCATCGTCTCCATGGCCGAGGTCGTCGAGACTCTCTACAACCACGAGATCGACGGCAAGGTCGTCATCGACGATGAGCTCAAGGACGCCATCGACGCCTACTACGAGCAGTACGGAGTTCGTTAGTTACGCGGTTCTACGAACCGCGTAACGGCTCGACGCTGCAAACCCGCCAGAGCGGCAATCTGCCTTTCAACTTCGGCGGCATGACCAGAAGGTCAATGCCGCCTCGTTTCAAGGCACCTTGCTCGCTCTGGCGGGTTTTCGCTGTCGTTGCCAAAACATCGGCGTTGCCGCTGCTGTGGGGGTACTCATTGGGGACGTACTTAAATGAGTGTCCGCAAAATGAGAGTGGATAATCGCCCGTTTTTGGTCTGTTTGCGGGCTCAAAGTGGGAGATTATCCACTCTCGTCATTTTGGCACTTGGGGACGTTCCTTTTGTGCCGGCACCTGGGGACACTCCTTGTCGAATGTGGGCCGCCGGTTGCTACGCGACGGTGATGGCGACCTGGGCGTAGCGGGTGCAGGGGCGCTCGGCGTGCGTCTGCATGGTGAGGGTGAGCACGAAGCGGTCGCCGGGTCGTGCGTCGGCGGGTACGACGAAAACGGCGTCCACCGTGCATTCCTGCCACAGCGACAGATTTTGGGAACCTGCATAGCTCGACGGGTCCACGGCGACATCCCAATGTGCGTCGAAGCCCCGGCCGTCGGGGTCGACGATGGTCGCCGCCAGGGCGACGCGCTCGCCGGTTGCGGCGCTGCGGTCGGCCGTGACCTCGACAACGTGTGCCGGATGCGAGCAGGCCGCCGGATCGTGGGCGCACCATTGCGCGCGGGCGGCAAAGTCCTCCTGATAGGCACGCAGATAGGGATTGGGATTGTCGTCTGCGGGTGTGCTGATGTCGGCAAGGCCGGCGGGCGCGTTCGCGTCTGCATCGGGATGTCCATCAAGAAACATGCGGCCGAGCAGCGTGTCGAAGTCGCGGTCGTCGATGCCGCGCAGGCCAAACGGCAGCAGCGGAATATAGGTCATACTGTCGCCTTCGGCCATAAAGTCGCCGCGCTCAAACTGCATCGCGGGCATGCCTTCCAGGCCCCAATCCAGACGGGCATGCTTGCCAAACTGAAAGCGCTCGGGCTCGTTTTCGTAAACCTTGCCATCGCCATAGAGCATATAGCGCGCCATGAGGGGGCCGTTGCCCTGCGTGAGATTTTGCTCAGGCCAAGGAGCCTTAAACAGCGGCAGTGTATCGGGCTGAGCGATCTTGGCGTCGACATAGCCGCCATACATATAGGGAACACGCCAAAAGATGAGGTCGGGAAAGAGCTCGCGTCCATGGCCGAGCCATGAGTTGTCCTGCCCCACGCCATCGGCCACGCCCAGCACGCGCACCTTCTGATAGACCCGCTGCTGCACGGCGGGCCACTCGGGCGTGCTCTGCCACTGCTCGACGATGGACATGAGCGCACGAACGATGGTGTTCATACCACCCCAGGAAAGGAGCCACAGCGTGCGCGGGTCGTCGTCCATAATGGCGCGGGCGATGACGCGCGAACCAGGCGTCTCCTCGCGAACGTCGCCCTCAAAGGCAACGTTGCCCACATAGGTACGCTCGATCATTTCCGCTGGCGTGGGGAAGGACGGCTCGTCGGCGGCCTGCGCGTTGGCGTTCAGCGTGGGCCAAGCGTCCGAATACTCATTGCTCCAAAGGCTTTCGATCCAGCCCTCGGGGAAGGGACGGTACTCCATGAGCGAGCCGGCCTCGGGATCGGGCTCATGCGGAACGACATCCCAGGTATAAGAGCGCACACCTTTGGTGCGCCAATGCGCATTCACCTCGCCCAGCGTATGGACGCCGTCGCCAAGAAAGTGATACTGCGAAGCCGTGTACACCACAGCCTGCACATCGAGCACATTGAGATACAGAGCCAAATGAACCAAAGAGTTCATATCATCGACTTCCATATCGGTAGTAACAATCACCCGAGTCAAATCATGAGACATAAGAACAGCTCCAACCAAGAATCTTTCAGCCAGTTACGCGCAAGGCAAGACGGGACCCACGCCCCCATCGCCACCGACCCGGCGGCCCACCGGAAGCGCCCGGCCAGCGTTTCGAACAACGTAAACTTAGGGGGTCCTGACCTTTAGTTTTGTAAACATTCCGCAGCGCGGGCCCGTTTATCCGATGCTCCGGAGGAGCAGGATGAACGGGCCCATGCGCGAGGACGTTTACAAAACTAAAGGTCAGGACCCCCGATGGGATGGCTATCTCGAAACCCTGGCCGACCACTCCCAGCAGCCCACCGGCTCGCCGTCGATGAGTACGTTGCCCCCGTCGAAGTCTTGATAACACAGGTCGTTGAACTGGTGGATCCACACGCCGTGATTGAACGTCTTCTTGGGCGAGCCGTCGGCCTCGCGGTACACGCCGGTCAGGTCCTCGACATGGCTAAAGTAGGTGAGGTGCACGTTGGCGTCGGCATCACGCAGGCGCGCCGTGAGCGGCAGCACAGTCTGCTGCGGGAACACGAGCTCGTCGCCCTTGGAGTGCGTAAACCACAGCGGCGTCTTGGAGAGTGCGGCCACGTCCTCGTCCGTGGCGTTGTACCACGGCGCGCAGCAGGGAAGGCCCGCGGCGAAGAAATCGGGGTAGTCGGCGCACAGGCGCAGGGTCATAAAGCCGCCGTTGGAAAGGCCGGCGACCACGATGCGATCGGTGTCGATGCGGTCGGCATGCTCGGCGACAAACTCGTCGATGAGCGCCTTGAGCACGGGGGAGTAGATGCTCTGGTTGGAGCGACCGAGCTGCTCGACGCCGTTGTCCATCCAAAACGTGGGCGACTGCGGCACAAGAACCCAGGCAAAGCCGCCAAAGTAGCGCTGGATCTGCTTTTGCGAGAGCGCTGTCACGCGGTTGCCGGTGTAGGCACGCGTTGCGCCCTCGCCCTGTGTGGCGCCCTTGCCCTCGCCGGCGCCGTGCAGGTACACGATCAGCGGCGCCTTCTCGACGGCGGGCGTGTCCTTGGGCGCAAACGGGTTGAAAAGCGCGGAGTCAGCGGGCTCAAAGCTCGGCTCAAAATAGCCGTACTCGAGCGCGAAGCCGTCGACGGGCGTCTGCTGCACGGCGTTATGCCAGCCCTTGAGCGCGGGGCAGATGTCGCCGCGGCTGCGATCGAAGACGAGGCCCGCGGTGGGGTCATCGCCGTCTTCGCCCGGGAGGGCCACAAGCTGCGTCACGCGCAGGTGGTTCTCTATATAGCGCGAACCCAGCACGCCACCCTCGATCTCTTTGGTGAGACGCACCTCGGGCGTCTCGAGCGCTACGTGTGTGCCCTTGGGTAGGGGCTGACCGTTCTCATCGCAGGGGTAGGCGGCGAGGACCGGCACGTAGCCCACGGAGGGCGCTGCGTGATCGGTGCCGTGCTCCTTGCGCATCAGGACCTCGCCCGTGCGCTCATGGCGGGCACAGTAGATATTGAACGTGTGCTCGTTCACGTCGTTGGCGCGCACGGTACAGGGCAGGTCGAGTACGACCTTGCTGATCCAGGGGCCAAAATCGCCCAGCGTGGTGACGGTTGCATAGGTACACGATTTGAGTTCCATGAGCTACTCCTTTGTGCCGCAAGTACTAAACAAAAGCGGCAATACAGACTAAACATGTTTAGTTTAATGCAGAATTGTAGAATGAGCAGATGAACTCGGTAAACGGTAAAACTGAACACGCAATGAACTACTAAACAGACGTTTACTATTAACTAGCAGGACTTTTGTTGAGGATCTAGCTCGTTACAAAGGTGTTTATCAAAATAAAAGCCCACATAAATAGCCATATATCAATATCTGGTCAAATAGACGATCTTCTACCGTCTAAATACGCTTATCCCCGATTTCCTACCGTTCACCGGACTCCAGACGGCAAAATCGCCACAAATCAGGCACTCCGTGTAAACTAAAGCCCGTAAACGTTCAGTAAACAAATTGTTTACCGCAACGTTAAAGCCCGGGCCGCCGTAAGGGGTTATAGCGGTAAGGGTCCATGCAGGTCGCGGCGTTAGGTACGCCGCATAATTATTGAGGAGGGGTCCCATGGCAGACAACAAGCAGATTGCCACCGATGTCCTCGAGCTCGTGGGCGGTGCGGAGAATGTTACCGTCGCCACCAACTGCATGACGCGCTTGCGTCTGACGCTCAAGGACAACAGCAAGGCCGACGTGGAGAAGATCAAGAAGGTCAAGGGTGTTCTGGGTTGCCAGTTCGCCGGCAGCCAGCTCCAGGTCATCATTGGCCAGAACGTGCCCAAGGTGCTCACCGAGTTCGTCGCCATCTCCGGCGTCAAGCAGGGTGCCGCCGTTGACGAGAATCTCGATGCTCCCAAGGAGAAGTTCGAGCTCAAGAACCTGCCCAACATCATCCTCGACTATCTGTCGGGCTCCATGACCCAGCTGATCCCGCTGCTCATGGCCGGCGGTCTGTTCCGCACCATCGCGGCTGTCCTTGGCCCCACCATGCTGGGCGTTATTTCGGACACCGACCCGACTTATACGTTCCTCTACACCACACTGTATGAGGCCACGTTTACGTTTATCCCGATCTACCTGGGTTATGCTGCGGCTAAGAAGCTCGGCGCCAGCCCCGTTCTCGGCATGCTTCTCGGCGGTGCCCTTATGGCCCCGTCCGTGGTGAGCGTCGCCACCCAGGAGGGCGGCGGAATCATCTCGGTCTACGGCATCCAGATCGCCGCTGCCAACTATCAGCAGTCCGTCCTGCCGATCATCCTTTCGGTGCCGGTCCTCTACTTCATCGAGAAGCTCTTTAAGAAGGTCATGCCCGACGTGCTCTCCACGGTCTTCACGCCGTTCTGCACCATGATCGTCACGATTCCCATCGCTTTTATCGTCCTCGCTCCGATCGGCAACGAGCTCGGCAGCCTCATCGCCAACATTCTTTTCGGGCTTGCTGACCTTGGCGGCATCGGTATCCTGATCGTGATGGCCATCCTCGGCGCCTTCTGGCAGCTCTTCGTGGTCTGCGGTATGCACATGCCCGTTATCCTGCTCGCTCAGGTGCAGATCATCGCTGCTGGCTACGATCCCTTCGTCTTTGTTTCCACTAACTGCGCTATGGCCGCTGTCTGGGGCTGCGCCTTCGGTGCCTTCCTCAAGATGAAGAACGCTGACGAGAAGAGTCTTGCCCTGGGCTACATCATCTCCGCCATCGCCGGCGGCGTCACCGAGCCCGCGCTCTTCGGTATCCTCATGCGCTTCCGCCGCACCATGCTCGGCATGTTCATCGGCGGTGCCATCGGCGCTGTGTTCTCGGGCCTCATGGGCGTCACCTATTACCTCGCAGGCGGTGCCTCCAACTTCCTGGTCTTCACCAACTACCTGCAGGGTGGCCAGATGAACACCGTCTGGGCTATCGTCGGTATGGCAATCTCCTTTGCTATTGCCGCTGCCGTCGTCTTTGTCACCGGCTTCTCCAAGGAGGAGCTCGCCGAGATGGAGGCCTAGTCGCCCCGGCCTTGGTCTAAATAAGACCCCCTACACGACAGGCCCCGCTTGGCATAAGCCCGGCGGGGCCTTCCTGTAGACTTTTTAGGAGAGACGTAAGGGCCCTGTGCTACGCGTGCGTTCAATTTGAGCTGAGCAACTGCAGCCGCAGACCCTACTGTGATAATGCGGCAGGCGACTTCTTTACCTCCCTCCTAGCAAGTCTCCCCAAGAGAAAGGTGCCATATGAGCTTGGGAAAACTGACCGTCAATACCCGTGAGGACGGGTTCCTCTGCGACGGCAAACCATTCTTTTGGTTTGCCGATACGTGCTGGAGTGCCTTTACGAGCATCACCGAGAACGATTGGGACTACTACCTCACCCGCCGTGCCGAGCAGGGTATGAACGTACTGCAGATCAATACCCTTCCGCAGTGGGACCGCTGCCTGCCCGACCTGGGCATTTGGCCCTATGCGAGCGAGGACGGCGTGCACTTTGATTGGAGTGCACCCAACCAGGAGTACTGGGACCGCGCCCGCCGCATGTGCCAGGCAGCCGTGGAGCACGGCATTCGCCCGGCGCTCGTGCTCATGTGGTGCAACTACGTGCCCGGTACCTGGGGCTCCGTGATCGCCGAGCGCCTGGGTGCCGAGGTCATGCCGCGCGAGGAGGTTCGCGCCCACGTTGCCCGCGTCGTCGAGAACCTGGGCGAGTTCGACCCCGTCTACGTGGTGACAGGCGACACCGACTTTAAGACCGACGAGGCTATCGCCTATTACGGGGATGCACTCGACGAGGTCACCAAGCTGGCTCCCGAGTCCTTGCACACCATGCATATCAACCGTGGCAACCGCGCCCTGCCCGAGCAGTTTGCCGATCGCTTGGACTTCTACATGTTCCAGCCCGGCCACAACTATAGCGGTCAGGAGGAAGCTTGGAAGCTGCCCGAGGATTTTCGCGCGCGGTATCCCAAAAAGCCGATGGTCAATTCCGAGCCCTGCTACGAGCAAATGGGCGCGAGCCGCAACGTGTACTGGCGTTTTACCGCGCAGGATTGTCGCGCGAGTGTTTGGTCGAGCATTCTGGCCGGTGCCAGTGCCGGCATTACCTACGGTGCGCACGGCGTGTGGAACTGGCAGACCTCTCAGAGCCGTGGCAGCGTCCTTGGCGAGGGCTTTGACATGCCGTTCCGCTGGCAAGAGTGCCTGCAGTTTGCGGGCGTGTGGGACTTTGGCCTGATCGAGCACGTGCTGCGCGGCCTGGGCGCCACGAGCGCGGATGGGTCGGCAGCCGTTGAACCCGCGCAGGAGCTGCTCGACGATGCGCGCGAGGCCATCCGTGTGGCGCGCGTGGGCGAACGCGTGGTGGTCTATCTGCCGAGGACCACGGCCGTCAAGCTCAAACTCGAGGGCGGCGCCACCTCCTGGAATGCTGTGGCGTTTGACCTGGAGAACAAGCGCGTGGCCAACCTGCCCGTCAAGGATGCCGATGGCGAGGTTCGCGTGGCCCAGCACCCCTTTGAGCACGACGCGCTCCTGGTGGTCTCGCCCGCTCAGTAGCGCGCGGTTCCAACGCGACCAGCGGCAAAAGGGCCCGAGTAACGACTACAGAATGAGGGTGGATAATCTCCCGTTTTTGGCCTGTGCGCAGGCTCAAAGTGGGAGATTATCCACCCTCGTCATTTAAGTGTCCAAAAATCCTCTCTCGTTTTATTTGAGCCCGGGCAGCTTGGTAAAGGGGAAGGACTGCTCGAGGAACTCGGAGCAGCGAGCGTAATCTTTGGCAAAGTAGCTGCTGTAGAGCGAATCGAGCACGTATTGCACGGCGATGTGGCTGGCAAACTGCGTGATGCGGTGGCTCAGGCTCTCGATATCGCTCACGGTGAGATAGGCGGCAAAGCCGGGGTGAATGCGGGCACAGTATGGCGTGCCGATGACGATGACCGAGACATGTCGACTGCAGAGGATCGGCAAGATCTCCTTGAGGTTGGGGGCAAGGCCGCTGTAGGAGATGACGATTGCCGTATGGTCGGGGCCCGAGGCGAGCGCCGTGCGCACTTGGGCCTCGATATTGTCGTAGCACGTCGAGCTCTTACCGGCGGAAAGCAGGCGATCGCGGAACATTCCCGCCGGATACAGGTTATGCGAGCCCGTGTAGATGTCCACGGTGTCGGCGCGTAAGACGAGCTTGGCGGCGTAGTCGAGCTGTGCCGGGTCGAGGATCTCGCGCGTCTCGGAAAGCGTGGTCTCGTACAGTCGCGCCATGCGCTCGGAGATCTCCTGGGCGCTGGAGGTCGCATCAAAGGGAAAGTTGATATCCACCTCGGGGGCGGAGTCCGCGCGCGAGGCTGCGCGCATCAGCTCGACCTTGAGTTCTTTGAAGCCCTCGAGGCCGAGCTTTTTGCAAAAGCGGTGGATGCTCGCAACGGAGACATTGGCCTGGCGCGCAAATTCCTTAATGGAGAGCCCGCGGACGTCCTCGCCCATGGCGAGAACCATTTGCCCGAGCTGCTGCTCGGTGGGGGTGAGCTCCTTGCCCTGGGTGATTTTGCGCTTGATGTCCATATGACTCCTATGCGTTCGTATCGCGATGTATCAATCATAGCGGTAAACAAAACGCCCGGCTTGGCTGGGGAGAGCAAGCCGGGCGTCCCGTAGGGGGCCGTTACCCGAGCAAGCGGACGGGGCCGAGCAGGCCACTGGGCTCGGAGGGTTCGGTGAGGGCGAAGATGTCGGGGATGGCGTGGTCGAGGGTGTTGATCACATCGATCGTGAGCGTGTGCTCGCCGGCGGCAAGGGTGCCGAGCTCAAAGCGGTAGGGCGGACAGATACGGCAGCCCAGATCCGCGCCGTCAAGCGTGACAGTGCCGGTCTCAAAGACCTCGCCCAGGTCGAGCGCGGCGCCGGCGAGGTTCTCAGCAACGGCAAAGCTTGCCTGATAGCGGAAGATGCCCGCTTTGCCGGGGAATTCGGCGCAGGAAAGATCGTGCAGGTCGTCAAGCTCGACGGACTCGCCAAAGGCCAGGTGCGCGACATCGGCGTCGGGCGCGGCAAAGGAGACGTTCCAGGGGCCGTCAACGCGCGTGACCTTACGCTCGGCATCGGAGCCTCCGCGCTCGTCGGCAGCGGGCCCCTCGGTCCCGAGCACCACAATGCAGCTCTCGTAGGGCGCGAGCTCAAGCGTGCCGTCAAAGGCGACGGGTGCGCTGCCGTTGAGCAAATCGAGGCGCACGCCGTGCACGGGCGCGCCGTCAGCGAGCTCAACATGCGTGTGAATGCCCTGCTTGGGATGCTCGTTTACCAGCATGAGGTAGCTCTCGTCGGCGCGGTCGTAGCGAAGCGCGCGCAGCCACGGCTGCGGATCGGTGCACGCCACGGTCTGCATGCCGGCTGCGGCGAGCACGCTCGCAAGCTCGGAAGTGGCAACAACGCGCACGCCTGCAAGCTCGTTGGCCTCCACAGGGGCAAAGCCCGCGCGGCTGGCAGCTTCGCCGTCATAGCGCTTGCTCGGCAGCTTATCCAGGGCATATACGCCAACGCCTGCGGCCGCAGCGCGCGCGGCAAAGTTGAGTACGGCCCCGCCGGCATATTCGGCGTTGGGCATCACCAGACAGCGGTACGCCTGGCCGTTCACGCTAAAGCCGCTGCCGTCTGCGGCGAACTCCACGACGTAGCGCCCGGCGTCATCAAACGCCTCGGCCGGCACGATATCGAAATCGACCTGCGCACGCACAAGCTCGGCGGCGGCATGCTGCATAAACGAGGCCTCGCCCGCCCACTCGGCGTCGGCGTGGTACAGAAGCGCCACCGGTGTGACGGCTCGTCCACCCGAAAGCAGGCTCGAGGTGCGGTTCATGTAGCTCATGAGCTTGCCAAGGTGCGCAAACTGGGGGTTCTGACCGTGCGCGTAGAAGTGCGGCGGGCAGTCGAAGTCGGGGAAGGCTGCCATGCTAAAGGCGTGCGGCACAAACCAGTTGACGCCGCGCACCATAAAGTGGTCGGCGATCCATTTCATCTCGCGCAGGCCCTCGTGCCAGCCAAAAGCGCCAAACACCTCGGCCATGCAGCGGCCCTGCTTTTTGGGGTCGAGATGCGCTGCCGAGGAGCCCAGCTTGGGCAGCGCGTAGTTGTAGAACTCCAGGTCCCACACGCCGCGGCCGTAGGAGTGGAGTCCCTGGTCCATGCCGGGGATGAGCTGGTTGATCACGATGTCCACGCCCGCCATGTCCTGGCCGCCCACGGCGCGGAAGTAGTGGCCGGCGCCCACACCCAGGCGCGCGTGGCAATCCTTGTCTTCGATCACGTGGCCGATATACTGCACGCCGTGCGCGCGGCACCAGTCGCCGAGCTGGTCGCAGAAGCACTCCTTGTAGAGCGTGCTCGCAATGTCCATGTACACGTGGCGCACGTGCGCGCCGGCGTCCTTGCGATCCCACAGATGCGGGAGCTCGTCCAGGTAGCGCTCGCCCAGCGCCGCGCGCAGGCGGCGCTCGAGCTCAGCCGACCAGGGCAGGGGCGCGGTGGCCTTACCGATGAGCGTGTCGGAGATACCATCGGCGCCGGTGACGCCCTTCTCGTTGGCAAAGCCGGGTTCATCGGAGAAAAAGCCCAGGATGGTCTCGCCAAACTCATCGCCCAGATGCGCAAAGTGCGGCTCGTACACGGCATTGATGAGCTGCGCCACCGAGGCACGGTCGACCATGTTGATGTAGTCCTCGTTGTAGGAGGTCTTGCCGCTCGTGAACATCACGCACGCCTGCGTGATGCCGGCCGGCGCGTCAAAGACCAGGCGGCAGGGCATGCCGTGCTCGTCCTCAATCACGTGGCGCTCGACCTCGACGGTGCGCCCTGCCTGCATAAACGTAACGCCATAGAAGCGCTCCGTCTTGTCGAACATGTTGGTGAGCACGATGCTCGCCTGCGGCGTGGGGCCCACCACGTCGATGGTGCGGTGGGTGAGAACGACCTTGCGGAGCTCGGGCGCCGCCTTCTTGACGGCGCCGTTGGCGTATCCGGTGGGAAAGTGTGCGTCGTCCAAGATCCAGATCTTGAGGCCCAGCTGCTTACACGTGTCGATCACAAAGCGCAGGTCGCGCCACCAGCCCTCACCGCAAAAATCGGGATGCGGGCGACTCTCGAGGCAGACCTCGTGGATATCGGCGCCGGCAATCTTTTCCAAATACTCGGCAATGGTCTGTTGGCTCTCGCCCTTCATCCACAAAAACGGGAGCACGTGGTTGTCGTAGGTACCGTTGAGCACCTGCTGGTAGTACGCGGTCATGGATCCTCCTTGCAAGCCGATGGTGGGCAGCGTATGTTGCATGACTCCATTCTGGCGTACAGGCGGCGGCGTGCTAATATCCGAATCACGGCAGAATATGACCGAATCAACGATTGGTGGGGCCATGGAGATCTTGGAGCTCGAGCGCCGGCTGAGCGAGCTGAGCGCCAGCGAGAGGCGATATAGGGACGAGGCTCCCTTTGACTGGTCGATCATGACCGAGCGTGTTGAGGTCGACGGACGGTCGGTGCGAAAGATCGGGCAGATTGGGACGGAATATACTCAGGCCGGAATGCCAGCTGGCCTGATGATCAGGAGAAACTCGCGCTTTAACGCGGTACCCGAGCACGTGCATGACTACGTTGAGATCAGCTATGTGTACCGGGGGCGCTGTCCGCAGGCGGTTGCGGGGGAGAAGCTCGTGCTCGAGCGCAACGAGGTGCTGCTGCTCGATGCCGCCTGCCCGCATGCGGTGGCAGCGCTCGGCGAGGATGACATCATGCTAAGTATGACCGTTTCACGTACCTTTTTGCAGCGCAGCCTCGAGGCGAGCCTCTCGCGCGAGAGCGCGGTATCGCGGTTTTTGTTCAACGCGCTCAACAGCGAGACCGACCATCGCGGGCACGTGCGCTTTCGCTGCGGGGAGAGCCGGCGCGTGCGACGCTACATGCAGGAGATGCTCTGCGAACACTACGAGCCGAGCCTCAACAGCGCCGAGATCGTTCTGCGCCTGTTTCAGCTCCTGTTGGCCGAGCTCATGGATTGCTACGAGCGCGAGCTCGTGCACGGCGCGGCGGCGGGGCGCGATGAGTCGGGGCGCGCGGCCTCGCTCGTGGCAGGGATGCTCGGCTATATCGAGCGTTCGTTTGCCGCCTGCTCGCTCGAGGAGATGGCGGCACGCTTTCATGTGAGCCCTAACTACGCGTCGGCGCTGCTCAAGCAGCATGTGGGAAAGACCTATCGGCAGCTGGTCCAGGAGCGCAGACTCGTGCGTGCCGTGGAGCTCTTGCGCGCGGGTGCCACGGCCGAGGCGGCGGCGCGCGCCGTTGGCTACGAGAACATGAGCTTTTTCTATCGCAAGTTCCGCGCCGCCTACGGCTGCACGCCGGCAAAATACCGTGGATGAGTAAGACGGAACGGGCTTTTAGCTATCGATATGCCACACCTAAATACTGTGTCTCATGTTTCGTTTCATCCACCCAGGTTGGAGGGTGGCCGTCAGGTCGATTTTTGCCCCGTCTAGGCCTCGGTATCAAAAAGTGTCAGCCGGCGGACGTGTTGGGGCGAAAAGAAGTGTCCAATGCAGCGCCTCCGCGCCTTGGGCGCCCGGGCGCGCGCGATACTCAGCTCAGCACATAAAACCCGTTGCGAGGAGGCACATATGGGATTTCCCGAGGGATTCTTTTGGGGCGGCGCTACGGCCGCAAACCAGTTTGAGGGCGCATGGAACGTTGACGGCCGCGGTCCCAGCGTAGACGACCACTTCCTGGGCGGCAGCTACAAGGAGCCGCGTCAGATTACGCTCGACATCGACCCCAACCGCTTCTACCCCAATCACGACGGTATCGACTTCTACCATCACTACGAGGAAGACATCGCGCTGTTCGCCGAGATGGGCTTCAACATGTTCCGCATGTCCATTTCCTGGAGCCGCATCTTCCCCAACGGTGACGATGCCGAGCCCAACGAGGCCGGCCTCGCCTTCTACGACCGCGTCTTCGACTGCCTGCGCGCACACAACATCGAGCCGCTTGTTACGCTCAGCCACTACGAGATGCCCTATGCCTTGGTCGAGAAGTACAACGGTTGGGAGAGCCGCGAGCTTATCGGCTTCTTTGAGCGCTATGCCCAGACCGTGCTCGAGCGCTATCACGACAAGGTGACCTACTGGCTCACCTTCAACGAGATCAACTGTGGCACCCTGGACCTGGGCAACCTCTTTGAGACCAGCATGATTCGCGGCTACGAGGGCCCGGCCTCCGGCGCCCACACCACCCCGCAGCAGCGCTTCCAGGCCCTCCACCACCAGTTTGTGGCGAGCGGTCGCGCCATCCGCTATGCGCACGAGCACTTCCCCAAACTCAAGATGGGCAACATGGACTGCTTTATCCTGTCCTATGCCGCCACGTGCGACCCGGCCGACGTCTTTGCCACCCAGCAGGAGATGAACACCATGAACTGGTACTGCTCCGACGTGCAGGTGCGCGGCAAATACCCGTTCTACGCCAAGCGCTTCTGGGCCGAGAACGGCATCGAGCTTAACATCGCCGACGGCGACCTGCAGGACATCGCCGACGGCAAGGTCGACTTCTACACCTTTAGCTACTACATGTCGGGCACCGTGGGCACCCACAAGGACCACGAGATGACCGAGGGCAACATGACCCTTGGCGGCAAGAACCCCTACCTCGAGAGCACCGACTGGGGCTGGCAGATTGACCCGACGGGCCTGCGTATCGCCCTCAACGAGATCTACGCCCGCTACGAGATTCCGCTGATGGTGGTCGAGAACGGCATGGGCGCCTACGACGAGGTGGAGGAGGACGGCTCCATCCACGATCCGTACCGTATCGCCTACCTCCAGAGCCATGTCAAGGCCATGGGCGAGGCCATCGAGGACGGCGTCGACCTGATCGCCTATACCTGGTGGGGTCCCATCGACCTGGTCTCTGCCGGCACAGGCGAGATGCGCAAGCGCTACGGCTTTATCCACGTCGATAAGTACGATGACGGCACCGGCACTTACGAGCGCCGCCGCAAGGACAGCTTCTTCGCCTACCAGAAGATCATCAAGTCCAACGGTACCGAGGGCCTGGCTTAATCGACAAGATGAGTGCCACCGTGGAAAAGCCTCGGGATGGGTTCGCGATTCGAGTCCCCACCTTAGCATTTGAACCATTTGGCACTATAATCACCATAGGCATGCGCATAACGTTGCGCTTAATCAAGAGGAGAAAACCTATGGGTCTGTTTGACATGTTCAAGAAGAAGGCTGAGCCCGCGGCTGCCGCTGCTCCGGCCTCCATCTCTGCTTCTGCCGGCGCCGACGTGCTGTGCTCGCCCGTCAAGGGCAAGGTCATCAAGATGGCCGACGTGCCCGATCCCGTCTTTGGTGGCGAGGTTCTGGGCAAGGGCTGCGCCGTGTGGCCCGAGGACGACCTGGTCTATGCCCCCTGCGACGGCAAGGTGACCGTCACCATGGGTCACGCCGTGGGTCTGCAGTCCGATAATGGCATCGAGGTCCTGGTGCACGTTGGCGTCGATACCGTCAACATGAACGGCGACGGCTTCGAGGGCTTCGTCAAGGCCGACGATGTCGTTAAGGCTGGCCAGCCCATGCTCAAGATCGACCGCGCCAAGATCGCCGCTGCCGGCTACAAGGACTGCGTCGTCGTGGCTGTGTCCAACACCGCCGAGTTCGCCGACGTCGAGCTCGCCGTCGAGGCTGACTCCGCTGTCGCCGCCGGTGATGCCATCGTCAAGGTCGTCCGCAAGTAAGCTGCGGCATCCAAAGGGTGTGCAAGGGTGGTCGGGTTATCCGGCCGCCCTTTTTTATTACAATGCGGCGGAACGTTTTATTGCGCGTTGGGCGGACCGGTAAACCGTTCGGACGTTAAATCGAGCCGACTGCGCTTTTGCTTTGCCGGGGGTGTTCGTTAGCGGCTAGTATGGCCTTATTGTTACGACGTGCACCGTGTTGGGAAGCGCGGTGCCGCTTGTTGGGAGGAATGTCATGAAGAAGAAGCTGCTGCTTGCGCCCCTGATGGCTGTTCTGGTCGCGTGCGTGGTTGTGCTTTCCGGCTGCGGAGGTCCTTCGGTTGAGGAGCTCATTACCGAGGATCTTACGACGCAGTTTGACGAGGTCAAGAACGGTGGCGACGACTTCCTCGCCGGCCTGGAAGAGGCCTCGGGCGACGAGTTCGAGCAGCTGGGCATCGATCCCAAGGAGTATGCCAAGAGCTATCTCGAGGGCTTTGACTACAAGATCGGCGACGTGACGGTCGACGAGGACAAGGGTACCGCAACTGCCGAGGTCACCATTACCTGCAAGTCCATGAACCAGATCGTTGAGGATTTTGCCACCCAGTACCAGGAGAAGGTCGCCGCGCTCGATTCGATGCCTTCCGATGACGAGCTGTACAAGATGGCCGGTCAGGTTATGGTCGATGTGACCAAGGCTGCTAAGACCAAGGACACCAAGGTCACCTTCAAGTACTCCTGCAATGACGACGGCGAGTGGTCTGCCGACGATTCTGCAACCAACGAGATGATGAATGCCATGATGAGCTAGGGGGGTTACGCGGTAGTTTGTTACGGCGTTTTACCAAACGCCGTAACTGCTCGACGCTGCAAGCCCGCCAGAGCGGCAATCTGCCTTTCAACTTCGGCGGCATGACCAGAAGGT